>NZ_JBMDKC010000006.1:0-100133 GCF_057809515.1 Bacillus sp. FG16 | reverse complement strand
GGGAACAAGTGGTTTAGGTGTTTTGATAGGTGTCCCGTTTTCAGGGTTCACTTCAAAGTATTGGGGCTTTTTCTCATTAGCTATAGTGAATAAGGTTGTGGTGGATTCTTCAAGAGGAAAGAGTGAATGAAGTCTAATGTAAATGAAATGAAACCTTGAGTGATGCTTAGTTATAACGCAGTCTTATTCAGGGGTTCGTTAGTTCATTTTCTAAATTTAGGGAATAAATATAGCTTAGTACCTTGCAATAAACAATACCAAGTGGTATATTATGGATAAAACAGGTACCGTGTATTGAACAGTACTAAGATAGGAAAGGAGGATGGCACTTGAACGTTCAGTTTAAAAAAGGTGTGCTTGAACTTTGTGTATTAGCACTTGTAAAACGTAAAGATAGTTACGGTTATGAACTTGTTCAGCAAATTTCTAATAAATTTTTAATATCGGAAGGGTCAGTATACCCTTTATTGCGCCGTTTGACGAAAGAAGGGTATTTTCAAACGTATTTAAAGGAATCTACGGAAGGGCCACCTCGTAAATATTATCAATTAACAGAGCAAGGGGAAACGCAATTTCATTTGTTAGTAACAGAATGGCGTGATTTTGCGAAAGGGGTACAAGAAATTATTGAAGGGGTGGAATGGGATGAGTAAAGAAGGGTTTCTTAAAGAATTATCAAGTTATCTTAGAAAGTTACCAGAGGAAGAGAGGCAAGATATTTTATCGGATTATGAAGAGCACTTTCAGTTTGGGATAGAAGAGGGGAAAACTGAATCAGAAATAATACAGGGCCTCGGTTCTCCGAAAGTAATCGCAAAAGAATTACTTGCGATGTATCGCTTCGATGAAATGAAAAAAAATCCATCGACTTCAAATGTGACAAGAGCTGTTATGGCAGCGATTGGACTTAGTTTGTTTAATTTTATTATTGTGTTAGGCCCGTTAGTCGCAATTATTGCTTTTATATTTTCTTTTTGGATTGGTGGTATTGCTAGTGTAGTAACACCATTTTTCGTGATTGGAAAAGTATTTATGGGTACTTTTATATGGTTGGATCTTTTCGTTAGTATAACGTTTGTTGGAGTAGGTTTATTATTATGTATTATCGCTTTTTATAGTACAAAGTGGTTTAAGAGATTGTGTGTACGATATGTAATATGGAACTTCAAAATGATAAAAGGAGAGTAAATGATGAAAAAACTATTTTTAATCGCTATCGCTTGTATCATTATTGGAGTAATAGGAATTTCCCAAACATATGAAAAAGCAGTACAAACTGCTGAAAAAGGCGATAAAGAAAATATAATTAAAAACGAAACATTAAAAAATATAGAAGTTAAGTTAGATGCCGGGGATATTATTGTCCAAAAATCTCCTGACTCTTCTTTTTATATCAAGCAATCAGGAGATGTACGTAAACAAGAGATTCGTATCGCAGAAGATGGTGACACATTAAAAATTATTGGGGAAAGAGAAAAAGGTGCTTCATTTGATTTTTCTTTTTACGATTTTAGGTTTCAAACGTCTAAATTGACTCTCCTTGTGCCCGAACGCTCTTACCAAGATGTAAAAGTAAATTCATCTGCTGGACAAATCGAAATGAGTGATGTGAAAAGTGATAGCGTAAGTGTTAGAACACTTGCTGGAGAAGTAGAGTTGAAACAAGTAACGGCTAAGAATGTGGAGGGATCGACAAAAGCTGGTGAGGTGAACTTTAAGAAGGTATTAGGGAAAGTGACCGCAAAAACAACAAGTGGGGAAATAAATATTCAAGATCATGATTCTAAGTATAATCTAGAAGCAAGTTCAACTGCGGGAGATATAGATATTACTTTATCGGAAAAACCACAAGATGCGGTAATTACTGGGCAAAGTGCTGCCGGAGATGTAACAATTTTTAATGAAGAAAATAATAACGTAACAATTGGAAATGGTAGTAAAAAGATTAGCGGTAAAACGGCTGCTGGAGATGTGACGATTGAAACTCGTTAATAAGAAATAGAATGTATGGAAATCTATCAAAATACAAAAAAGAAGATAATTACCGTATATAAATAAGGTAATTATCTTCTTTTGTTATTTTTAATGTAAATCACGATATACGCCAATTACTTTCCCGATAACTGACACTTGTTTTAAAATGATAGGTTCTAATGAAGAGTTTTCTGGTTGTAGACGGAAATGGTCTTTTTCTTTATAGAAACGTTTAACAGTTGCTTCGTTATCTTCTGTTAAAGCGACTACAATTTCACCATTATATGCAGACTGTTGTTGGCGAACAACAACTAAATCTCCATCGAAAATACCAGCTTCAATCATACTATCTCCAGAAATACGTAACATGAACACTTGGTCTGCTCCAGCAACAATACTAGCTGGAAGTGGGAAATGTTCCTCTACGCTTTCGACAGCTGTAATTGGTAAACCAGCAGTAACTTTTCCGACAATTGGAACTTGAATAACAGATTGTGTTTCTGTATCGATTCGGTCTACGCCTAAAATTTCAATCGCTCGTGGTTTCGTTGGATCGCGTCGAATGTATCCTTTTTCTTCTAATCGTGATAAATGTCCGTGCACTGTAGAACTAGAAGCGAGGCCGACTGCTTGACCGATTTCACGTACGGAAGGTGGATATCCTTTTTCTTGTACTTTTAGCTTAATAAAGTCGAGAATGTCTTGCTGGCGTTTCGTTAACTTTTCCATGTTTTCTAACACCTCGTTTTCTTTCATTTTTCTTATTAATAAGTATAACATGTGAAAAAACATTCTACAAACATAAGTTCGAACAAATGGCTGATTTATGTTACACTATAGGGAAATAATAGGGAGAAAGAGGGGTTCAAAATGAATGCAATTATTTATGCACGTGTGAGTACAACGAAAGAAGCACAAGAAACATCATTATTACGTCAAAAAGATGAATTATTGCATTTAGCTGAGCGCTATCAAATGAATGTTTCTAAGGTGATTGAGGAGCAGGCTAGTGGATATACAATTGAGCGTGACGGTATATTAGAGGTGTTGGATACAATTCGAGACGAACAAATTGATGTGTTACTTATACAAGATGAAACGCGACTTGGTAGAGGAAATGCGAAAATCGCATTAATGCATTGTTTACATAAAGAAGGTATAAAAGTATATACGCATACACATAATGGTGAATTACAATTGTCGGATTCTGATTCGATGGTATTAGATATTATTGGTATTGTTGAAGAATATCAAAGAAAGATTCATAATTTGAAAATTAAACGAGGTATGCAACGTGCAGTAGAAAAAGGCTATCGTCCAGAAAAAAATTTAAAAAATCGGCATTTAAGTGTAGGAAGAGAGAAAAAAGAAGTGCCAATTGAGGAAATTGTACGTTTGCGAAAAAGTGAACTCACGTTTGAAGAAATTGCAGCAACACTACGTGGATTTGGTCATAATGTTTCAAAGGCGACTGTACATCGTAGATATGTAGAGTATACGAAGCAATTGCTTGATAAAGAAGAGTAACTATTGTATGATAATAATCAGTTTTGATTAGAAGGGGGATTCGAGATGATTAATCACGAACTCGTTGAACGCATTAACTTCTTAGCGAAAAAAGCAAAAGCTGAAGGTTTAACTGAAGAAGAGCAACGTGAGCGTCAATCGCTACGTGAACAATATTTAAAAGGATTTCGTCAAAATATGTTAAACGAACTTAAAGGAATTAAAGTTGTTAACGAAGAAGGTACAGATGTTACACCGACGAAATTAAAAGCTTTAAAAAAGCAAGATAATGCAAAATTAAATTAAAAGATGGGCGAAGCCCATCTTTTTTTATTTGTAAAAATCGTTATTTAATAACTTTCCAGTTGTTATTAACTGTTGCTTCTATCGTTTTATGTTCCAATATATAATTAGCGATAAGTTCAGACATATCTGTTGGTATATCTTTTACTACCGGTTTGTTTTGAAACATAAAGAAATTTCCACCGCCACTTGCACGATAATTATTCATTACAACGTCATATTCTTCATTCATATTAAGAGGAACACTGTTGTGCTGTAAAGATTCTACTCTTTCACCAATTGGTTTTGAAATGTTTAATACGTATGAAATCCCTTCCCACATATCGTAATTATAATGTTGTGGCTTTGGTTCTATGTAGGTAGGACTTACGATGATGGACCCATCTGTTTTTAATGTGAAATAAGAAGCAGAGAGTTCAAGAGCATCTTTTATATCTGCTCCAGTTATTCTAATTACTTTTAATGTGTTTGGATAAATATAATTAGAAACGATGTCACGCATTGTTACATGTTCCGGAAAACCTGGAGATGTATTATGGAACAAACTTGTACAAGAAATGGATACATTAGCTATATCCATCTGTATTTTATTTATAAATTCGATAAAAGGATGATCATGCAAACGAGTTTGCATAGCATCTGAAATTTGCATGTTTCCCTGAATGATTCCAATAGGTTGATCAAGCCACTTTTGTGTTTTCTCTTCGTAATCGGCTACCAATGAAAGTACATTTTGGTCCGCTTCAACTCCTTGTACAGATAATAATTCAGAAGAGCTCTCTTTTTTCACCCATTTATGTTTTGTTTTTTCGAATGTTACTTTTACTTTTCCAACTGAGTGTCCATTGCATCCGGTCTGTAAAATTGTTATACCGTTAGCCATTGTGTGAGAAATTTCTCGGTGTTGATGACCTGTTAGTAAAAGGTCTATACCTTCAATTTCATGGCACATTGCATATCCTTGGTTTTCACCTGTTAACACTTCAGTCGGTTCCCCAGTTTGTAAATCTCTTTCGAATCCACCGTGATAGGCTACGACTAATAAATCTGGTTTCTCATGTTCGTGAATATAAGAAACCCATTTTTTTGTAGTCTTTAATGCATCTTCAAATAGTAAATCTTTAATGTGATGGGCCTGTTCCCAATTTGGGATGTAATGTGTTGTTACCCCTAAAATAGCAATTTTTATATTGGATTCAATCTGTTTGATTATATAAGGTTTTCCGAAATAGGGTTTTTTTATGTTTTTATCTAAAATATTTGCTGATAGGTACGGGAAGTTCGCAGTAGTCACAGCATTATTTAATATATCCATTCCGTAATTAAATTCATGATTGCCGATAATTGCAGCGTCATACTGTAAGTGATTCGCTAATAAGGACATTGGGTTTTTTTTGTTTTTTTCGTATGTAACATAATGATAAGTAAATGGTGTTCCTTGAATAAAGTCGCCATTATCAATTAAAAGAACGTTTATATTTTGGGAACGTTCTTTTTTTATAAGAGTAGAAATTTTAGCTAAACCAAGTTCTGCTGGGGAGTTATCTTGGTAGTGAATGGGATAAACAGTGCCATGTATATCGCTTGTTAATAAGATGTTTAAAGTTACAGTTTGATTATGTTCCAATATGACTCACCTTTTCTATTGTTATCTTCCAATTAATCATATCAAATATGTGAAGTGAATTTTGATGTGAATGTATAGAATGTGTAAAGATTCTGTAAATAACCAATTGTGTATCAAAATATGTGATATATTTCTTCATGTTTACGGAAGGTTATTTTATAACAAGAAAAATGGAGGCATTAATATGTTGAAAAAAGTTTTTGCAATGAGTACAACAGTTGTACTAGCGGCCGGATTATTAAGTGGCTGCGGGACGAAAGAGTCAAGTGCAAGTAAAAATGAAGATACGAAAAAAGGTTATGTACCAAAGACCTTAAATGTTCAATTTGTTCCTTCTCAAAATGCGGATACGTTAGAGGCAAAGGCAAAACCATTGGAAAAGCTATTAAGCGATAAATTAAATATTCCGGTAAAAGTTAGTATTTCAACTAACTACAATACAATTGTAGAAGCGATGGCATCTAAACAAGTAGATGTAGGGTTTTTACCACCAACAGCGTACGTATTAGCACATGAAAAGAAGGCTGCAAATGTAATTTTACAAGCGCAACGTTTTGGAGTAGAGGATGAAACAGGAGCTCCTACAAAAGATTTAGTAGACTATTATAAATCTGAATTTGTTGTTAAAAAAGACTCTAATATAAATAGTGTAAAAGATTTAAAAGGTAAAAAAATTGGTTATCAAGATGTAACATCATCAGCAGGGTATGTATGGCCTGCAGCTGTTCTATTAAAAGAGGGAATTGATCCGCTAAAGGATGTGAAACCTGTTACATTAAAAGGTCATGATCAGTCACTTATTGCTCTTTTAAATGGTGATGTAGATGCAGCTGTTGTATTCCAAGATGCTCGTAATATTGTAAAAAAAGATTATCCAAATATATTTGATCAAACGAAAATAGTGAAATTTACTGAGAAAATTCCGAACGATACAATTTCTGTACGCTCTGATTTAGATGCAGAGTGGAGCAAGAAATTACAAGATGCTTTCATTGAAATTGGAAAAAATGAGGAAGGCCGTAAAATCATTAAAGAAGTATATTCCCATGAAGGATATATTAAATCTGATGATAGTAAATTTGATATTGTTCGTGAATATGGAAAGACAGTGAAGACGCAATAATACATAGTGAACTGGCGGCTAGCTGGAAGGTGTGAGATTTCAGTTAGTTTGCCGTTTTTTAGTTATTGATAATACATTGAAAGTAGGTAAGATGTGTGATAGAGTTTCGAAATGTTTCCAAAATGTATCCGAATGGCACAAAGGGATTGAATAATATAAATTTAAAGATTCAAAAAGGTGAGTTTATTGTAATGGTCGGGTTATCCGGAGCTGGAAAATCTACACTTCTCAGATCCGTAAATCGTCTTCATGAGATTACCGAAGGAGAAATCATTATTGAAGGTGAGTCTATTACTTCTGCGAAAGGAAAAGGATTAAGGCGTATGCGCCGGGATATCGGTATGATCTTCCAAAGTTTTAACCTTGTAAAGCGATCAACAGTATTAAAAAATGTATTAGCTGGTCGTGTTGGCTATCATTCCACATTACGTACAACGTTAGGTTTGTTTCCGAAAGAAGATGTGGAACTCGCATTTCAAGCATTAAAAAGAGTGAATATTTTAGAAAAAGCATATGCACGTGCTGATGAATTATCAGGAGGACAACAGCAACGTGTATCGATAGCTAGAGCATTGGCGCAAGAAGCAAAAATCATATTGGCAGATGAGCCTGTTGCATCGTTAGATCCACTTACGACAAAGCAAGTGCTAGATGATTTGAAAAAAATTAATGAAGATTTTGGAATCACGACAATTGTAAATTTACATTCTATTGATTTGGCTAGACAATATGCGACACGTATTATCGGATTACATGCAGGAGAAATTGTTTTTGACGGTTTAGTAGAAGAAGCAACGGATGAAAAATTTGCTGAAATTTATGGGGACGTTGCTCAGAAAAGCGAATTATTAGAGGTGGCAGTAAAATGAATGACGTGACGATATATTCAAATGAAATACCGAAGCCGCCGAGTAAATTGAAACATATATTAACGTTTATTTTAGTTATTTTAATGCTGTGGAGTAGTAGTGTACAAGTAGATGCATCATTTTCAAAACTGGTAGACGGTTTTCCAAATATGGTAGATCTATTGAAAGAAATGGTGCCACCTGATTGGAGTTATTTTCAAGTTATTACAACAGCGATGTTAGATACAATACGTATGGCGATTATTGGGACGACTTTAGGAGCGATTTTAGCCATTCCACTTGCATTGTTTGCAGCAAGTAATGTGTTTACTAACACATTTTTATACAGTCCAGCTCGAATGATTTTAAATTTTATACGAACGATACCAGATTTATTATTGGCGGCTATTTTCGTAGCAATTTTTGGAATTGGGCCACTCCCAGGTATTTTGGCTCTTACTTTTTTCTCAATTGGACTCGTAGCGAAATTGTTGTATGAATCAATTGAATCAATTGACCCTGGCCCACTAGAAGCGATGACAGCTGTAGGGGCTAATAAGGTGCAATGGATTGTTTATGGAGTCATTCCACAAGTAAAAGCGCACTTTGTTTCCTATGTACTATATACATTTGAGGTGAATGTACGTGCAGCAGCTGTCCTAGGTTTAGTAGGAGCAGGTGGTATTGGACTATATTATGATCGTACACTTGGATTTTTACAATATCAACAAACTGCTTCTATAATTATTTATACCCTTATTGTTGTTTTGTTAATTGACTACATTAGTACGTTGTTGCGGGAGAAACTATAATGAATAGAACGACGATGATTGTTCCAAAACCGAAGAAACCGAGTATATATCGCTGGATTATTTTAATAGCACTTACAGTTGTATATGTATGGGCCTTTTCAGGAGTGCCATTAGAAGGGATAAAGGACACAGCAGGTGAAATCACGAAAGCAATTATGACAGGGATATTGAATCCAGACTGGTCGTATGTATCTTTGCCAGATGGTGAAGATTTATTACATGGATTAATTGATACGTTGGCAATTGCGATATTAGGTACATTTATTTCTGCATTTTTATCTGTTCCGTTTGCCTTTTGGGCGGCAACGAATATGAGTAGTGGAAAATTAACTTCAGGATCTGGGAAATTTTTACTTAGTTTTGTTCGTACGTTTCCTGAATTAGTTATGGCTCTTTTATTTATAAAAGCTGTTGGTCCAGGCTCTTTTGCAGGAGTATTAGCCTTAGGATTACATTCTATTGGAATGTTAGGGAAACTATATTCAGAAGGAATTGAAAACATAGATAAAGGACCGACGGAAGCGTTACTAGCAACAGGAGCAAATCGTTTTCAAATACTTTGGTATGCAGTGTTACCACAAGTGTTACCGGATTTTCTATCGTATACGTTATACAGATTTGAAATTAATGTACGATCCGCTGCGATTTTAGGGGTTATTGGAGCAGGAGGGATTGGTACACCGTTAATTTTTGCGCTGAGTTCACGGAATTGGTCTCGTGTTGGGATTATTTTATTAGGTATCATTTTAATGGTAATTATAATTGATTTGATTTCAAGTTCGATTCGGAAACGGATTGTTTAACTTATTTGAAAAGCATCGAAGTTAGATGCTTTTTTATGTTTTTAAAAACATATTGAAAAAAGTAAGTATAGAAAAGAAGTTTGTATAAATATACAGATAATTCTCTTTCTTTTTAAAATAAAAATAATGAAAAAGTATGTCATATTGAATGCCCATACATTCCCGGAAACATTGATTTTTTTATGAAAAACCAAAAAAATATCAACATATTTGTCGATACATGTTGTATAATCTTGCGTGGGAAGCTATCATATAAATGTATAAAACGTTTACTAATATAAGCGAAGGGAAGAATAGCATGTCACATTCAATCGAACAACTTTCTATCAACACGATTCGCACATTATCCATCGATGCGATTGAAAAAGCAAACTCTGGTCACCCAGGAATGCCAATGGGTGCAGCACCAATGGCTTATACATTATGGACTCAATTTATGAAACACAATCCAAATAACCCAACGTGGTTTAACCGTGATCGTTTCGTATTATCTGCAGGTCATGGTTCAATGTTATTATACAGCCTACTTCACCTATCTGGTTATGATGTAACAATGGATGACTTAAAGAACTTCCGTCAATGGGGAAGCAAAACTCCAGGACATCCTGAGTACGGTCATACAGCTGGTGTAGATGCAACGACTGGTCCACTTGGACAAGGTATTGCAACTGCTGTAGGTATGGCAATGGCTGAAAGACATTTAGCTGCTAAATATAACCGTGATGCGTATAATGTAGTAGATCATTATACATACGCTATTTGTGGTGATGGAGATTTAATGGAAGGCGTTTCTGCTGAAGCATCTTCATTAGCTGCTCATTTACAATTAGGTCGCCTTGTTGTGCTTTATGATTCAAACGATATTTCATTAGATGGCGATTTAAATCGTTCATTCTCTGAAAGTGTAGAAGATCGTTACAAAGCATACGGATGGCAAGTAATCCGTGTTGAGGATGGAAACGATATTGAAGCAATCGCGAAAGCAATTGAAGAAGCGAAAGCTGACGAAAAACGCCCAACGCTAATTGAAGTAAGAACGACAATTGGTTTCGGTTCTCCAAACAAATCAGGAAAATCAGCTTCACATGGTTCTCCACTTGGCGTAGAAGAAACAAAATTAACGAAAGAAGCATATGCTTGGACTGCTGAGCAAGACTTCCACGTAGCAGAAGAGGTATACGACAACTTCCGTAAAACAGTACAAGATGTTGGTGAAACTACGCAAGCAGAGTGGAACACTATGCTAGGTGAATATGCACAAGCATACCCAGAATTAGCAAACGAATTCCAAGCAGCAATGAACGGTCAACTTCCAGAAGGTTGGGAGCAAAACTTACCAACTTATGAATTAGGATCAAAAGCAGCAACTCGTAATTCTTCTGGTACTGTAATTAATGCAATTGCAGAGTCTGTACCATCATTCTTCGGTGGATCTGCTGACCTTGCTGGTTCTAACAAAACATACATGAATAACGAAAAAGACTTTACAAGAGACGATTACAGCGGTAAAAACATTTGGTACGGTGTACGTGAGTTCGCAATGGGTGCAGCAATGAACGGTATTGCACTACATGGCGGTTTAAAAACTTACGGTGGTACGTTCTTCGTATTCTCTGATTACTTACGTCCAGCAATTCGCCTTGCAGCATTAATGCAATTGCCAGTAACGTATGTATTCACACATGACAGTATCGCTGTTGGTGAAGATGGTCCAACACATGAACCAATCGAGCAATTAGCAGCGCTTCGTGCAATGCCAAACGTTTCTGTTATCCGTCCAGCTGATGGTAACGAATCTGTTGCAGCTTGGAGACTAGCTTTAGAATCTACAAACAAACCAACTGCTTTAGTATTAACTCGTCAAGACCTTCCAACATTAGAAGGTGCAAAAGATGATACGTATGAAAAAGTAGCAAAAGGTGCATATGTAGTTTCTGCAAGCAAGAAAGAAACGGCTGATGTAATCTTACTTGCAACTGGATCTGAAGTAAGCCTAGCTGTTGAAGCTCAAAAAGCATTAGCAGTAGACGGCGTTGACGCATCTGTTGTCAGCATGCCATCTATGGATCGCTTTGAAGCTCAAACTGCAGAGTACAAAGAATCTGTATTACCAAAAGCAGTAACAAAACGTTTCGCAATCGAAATGGGTGCTACATTCGGATGGCACCGTTACGTAGGTCTTGAAGGAGATGTGTTAGGTATCGATACATTCGGTGCTTCTGCTCCTGGTGAGAAGATTATGGAAGAGTATGGATTTACTGTAGAGAACGTTGTTCGTAAAGTAAAAGAAATGCTTTAATGATTTCAGAAAAATCTCTCCGGCATGGAGAGGTTTTTCTATGTAAATGAGTTTTTTCGACAGAAAAAGTTTTTTATCTCTCCGCAGTCAGACAATCATTGCAAATTTTCTTATATATAATGAAGAGAAAAGGTTGTCCAGATTGGGAGTGGAAAAATGAAAACGTATGAATTGTATTTAATTCAAGAGGATATTGCGAAAGCTTATTTTGGTCGTGAATATTTGTTTTTTGATTTATTTGCTCGATTTTCAGAATCTGGGTCCCTTTCGGAGAAAAAAGTGTTATATAAGCAAATGATGTATATAACGATGCCATTGCAAGTAATGAAAATTCATCATAAATTAGAACAAGCTTTGCGCGTTCTTGGTAAATATGATAGAACACATCATACACATACACTTTATACGGGAGCGGAGTACGGCGAAATAATGGTGAAACCGCACTATATTCGTATGAATACCTCTGGAAATGTCTCTATGGAAACGACTTTCTTTGAGGTGTTAAGAAAGTGTGAATTAACATTTTTAGCTATGGATTATGAAAATACAAAGTACGGATGGCTGAATCCTCTAAAACAAGTACGAACATATGTGTAAAAAATGTCGAATTGTATCTTGTCTTATTGAAAAGGTTTTAGTACACTGTAAGGTAGACAACATGAAGGAGGAAAATATATGCCAATTTGGTTAGGTATTCTAGTGGGCGTAGTAGCACTAGTAGCAGGCGTGGCGTTAGGATTTTTCATTGCCCGCAAATACATGATGAATTACTTACAAAAAAATCCACCAATTAACGAACAAATGTTAAAAATGATGATGATGCAAATGGGACAAAAACCTTCCCAAAAGAAAATCAATCAAATGATGAGCGCTATGAACAAGCAACAAATGAAATAAGCGCTAAAAGACACTCGCCAAGAGTGTCTTTCTTTTTGTTAGTTATAGTTTTTAAAACTTTTAAAAATTCTGTATTTTTGATAAACTGAAAACATCGCTCATTTTAAGGGAGGAGGAAAAAAATGAAAGTGTTTATGAATTTAGCGTGGTTTTTTAAACAAGAAAAACGAGCGTACATAACCGGAATTATTTTATTATTTGGCGTTGCACTTTTAGAACTTGTAGCACCAAAAGTAATTGGAATCGTTGTAGATGAAATTAATGATGGAACATTGACGACCGATAAGTTACTAAATTGGGTTGTACTATTAGTAATTGTAGGTATTACGATGTACATATTACGCTACATATGGCGTATTATGATTTTCGGGTCTTCGTTAAAATTAGCTCGCCAATTACGAAAAAATTTATATGAACATTTTACAAAGATGAGTCCATCTTTCTATCAGTCAAATCGAACAGGTGATTTAATGGCACATGCGACCAATGATATTCAAGCGATTCAGCAAACTGCTGGAGCGGGTGTTTTAACGCTTGTTGACTCATTAGCTGTTGGGGGATGTGTACTCGTAGCGATGGGTTTTACAATTAGTTGGAAGTTAACATTGTTAAGTTTAATTCCGATGCCGATTGTAGCCATTTCGACAAATTATTATGGAACGTTATTACATAAAAGGTTTCATAAAGCACAGCAATCGTTTTCGGAAATTAACGATAAAGTGCAAGAGAGTATGAGTGGAATGAAAGTGATTCGATCGCTTGGACAAGAGAAAGAAGATTTGCAGGCGTTTCGAAAAAAATCAGAAGATGTTGTGCATAAAAATGTGTTAGTCGCACGTATTGATTCGTTATTTGATCCGACAATCGCTCTTATCGTTGGATTTTCTTTTTTAATTGCAGTATGTTACGGATCGGTATTAGTTGTAAGAGGTGAACTAACAGTAGGTGATCTCGTTACATTTACGACATATTTAGGTACCCTCGTTTGGCCAATGTTAGCGTTTGGATGGTTGTTCAATATTATGGAGCGTGGGCGTGCTTCATATGACCGTGTAGAAAAAATTCTTTCACAAAAATCAGATGTAGTAAATAGAGAAAATGCTGTACATACAATAGCGAGCGGTAATGTTTCGTTTGCTGTTGATTCATTTTCGTATAAGAAAAATGAACTGTTACATTTAACCGATATTCACTTTGATTTGAAGAAGGGCGAAACGCTAGGAGTTGTAGGACGTACAGGTGCAGGGAAAACGACTTTATTAAAATGTTTAATCCGTGAGTATGATCATTTTAATGGTGAATTAAAAGTTGGGGAGCGAGATATTCGAGATTTAACACTTCATGGTGTCCGTTCTGCTATTTCATACGTGCCGCAAGATCATTTTTTATTTTCAGCAAGTATTGGTGAGAATATTGCCTTTGGAAAGGCGGATGCTACATATAATGAAATTACCCAAGCTGCAGAGATTGCTTGTATTCATAATGACATCCTCCAATTTTCAGAAGGATATGAAACAGTAGTAGGGGAAAGAGGCGTTTCGTTATCTGGTGGTCAAAAACAGCGAATCTCTATTGCTCGTGCTTTATTAACAAATGCTGAAATTTTAATTTTGGATGATTGTTTATCAGCGGTAGATGCAAAAACAGAAGAGACGATTTTAAGTGCCTTAAAGAGGGAAAGAGCAGGGAAAACGACGATTATTACTGCGCACCGATTAAGTGCAATTCAGCATGCCAATCTTATTCTTGTTGTTGATGAAGGTAGAATTGTACAAAGAGGTACACATGAGGAATTAATGAAGGAAAACGGCTGGTATAAGGAAATGTATGAAAGCCAGCAATTAGAAGCTTTAGTCGAGAAAGGAGGCGTATGATGGTAGAGAAGAAGCGAAGTGATTTAAGTAGATTGCTTTCTTATATGAAGCCATATAAAGGGTTGCTATCTTTAGCATTTATTTTTTTAGTTGGTGCGACAGTAACGGAAATGATGGGGCCTTTTTTAATTAAACAATTCCTCGATGAACACCTAGTACCGCGGGATTTTGAACGATCAGCACTCGTTACTTTATTTGTAATTTACATAGTTGCTCATTTATTAAAAGTATTATTTACGTATTTAAATCTATTGTACTTTCAGAACATTGCTTTTAAGATTGTTCAAGATATGCGAGTTGAAGTATATGAACATGTTCAAAAGCTGTCATTAAGTTTCTTTGATCGTACGCCAATTGGTACGCTCGTATCTCGTATAACGAATGATACGGAAGCGATTAAAGATTTTTATGTCAGTGTATTATCAACATTTGTGAAAAATGTAGTCTTTTTAGTAGGTATTTTAATAGCGATGTTTTTATTAGATGTAAAATTAGCGCTATTTTCTCTCGTATTAATTCCGATAATGTTCGCGATTATGGTATTATATCGCCGGAAAAGTGCAGCTTTTTATTTAGAAGTACGTAATCAACTAAGCGTGTTAAATGCAAAATTGAACGAGTCCATACAAGGAATGAATATTGTTCAAGTGTTCAGACAAGAAAAACGTATGAGAAAAGAGTTTGAAGAAGTGAATAATAAACATTATAGTGCAGGGCGACGTACTTTGAAGTTAGACGCATTACTTTTACGACCAGCTACGGATTTAGTACATATTGTAGCTATTGCGTTAGTACTAGGTTTATTTGGGATTGATGCTTTAAAGAGCCCTGTTGAAGTAGGAGTTTTATATGCTTTTGTTAACTATATACATCGTTTCTTCCAACCTGTAAATGAGATGATGATGAAATTGTCCTTTTTCCAACAGGCACTTGTTTCGTCATCACGTGTATTTCATTTAATGGACGAGAAAGATTTAGCACCGGTTCAAAAAGGCAATGAGAATCCTCAAGTTGTGGATGGAGATATTGAATTTAAAAATGTTACTTTTTCGTATGATGGAAAGCGTGACGTTTTAAAAAATGTATCATTTCACGTGAAACAAGGGCAAACGGTTGCTTTTGTTGGGCATACTGGTAGCGGAAAAAGTACGATTATGAATTTGTTAATGCGATTTTATAATATTAAGTCAGGAAATATTGTAATAGACGGTGTAGATTTAGAAAAATTTGAAGAACGAGAAATTAGAAAGAAAATAGGACTCGTATTGCAAGATGCATTTTTATTTGCTGGAAATGTAAAGCAAAATATTCGTATGTATAATGAAGAAATTACGGATGAAGAAGTAAAAGAAGCTGCTCGATTTGTGCAGGCGAATACGTTTATTGAAAAGTTACCAGAGCAGTATGAAACAGAAGTAGTAGAAAGAGGTGCAGCATTTTCAAGCGGTCAACGACAATTAATTGCTTTTGCTAGAACGATAGCAACGAATCCGAAAGTATTAGTATTAGATGAAGCAACAGCT
Source organism: Bacillus sp. FG16 (assembly GCF_057809515.1). Classification (NCBI taxonomy): domain Bacteria; kingdom Bacillati; phylum Bacillota; class Bacilli; order Caryophanales; family Bacillaceae; genus Bacillus; species Bacillus sp. FG16. The sequence goes on along the minus strand of NZ_JBMDKC010000006.1, from coordinate 84,544 downwards.
AATATCGATACAGAAACAGAAGAGGCTATTCAAACAGCGTTGCAACAAATGCGAAAAGGTAGAACGACGATAGCCATTGCGCATAGGTTATCTACAATTCAAGATGCAGATCAAATTTTTGTGATGCATGATGGAGAGATAGTAGAAAGAGGAACACATCAAGAATTACTAAGTGAGCAAGGTTTGTATTATAATATGTACTTGTTACAAAATAAAGGGAGTTTGCAAAAGGCCTTGTAAATACAAGGTCTTTTTTATTTTGTATACAAAATATATTTACTCTTTGTTTCTATAGCATAAATGTCGTGTCCTCTTATGAAACTTGTACATATTGTATGTATACGAAGTAAAAAAATTGATAGGAGATTTTATATGCAAAATAGATCGAGTTCAAATGTTACGTTTATTGATGTGTCTCATTGGGAAGGGAATATTGATTGGAATGCAGTGAAGGCATCTGGAATTCCAGCAGCGTATGCAAAAGCGACAGAAGGTGTAAATTACATTGATCCTACTTTTACTAAAAATGTACAAGCAGCCCGAAGTGCGAATATATTAATTGGTGCATACCATTTTGCACGCCCAGAACAAAATGATGCAATTTCAGAGGCAAAATATTTTGTGAGTATATTACAAAGTAACCAGACAGACTTAATGCCAGTTCTGGATTTAGAATCACCAACAGATCCGAGTAATAGTAATTTAACTGGTAGCGCTATATCGAATTGGGCAAGAAGCTTCATAAATTATGTGAAACAGGCTACTGGAAAAGATGTAATGTTATATACAGGAGTTTGGTATATTAATGAGTTCGGAATCAGCGGATTAAGTGATATTCCACTTTGGATTGCTAAATACTCGAGTACACCGCCTGCTGATGCTGGTGGATGGACAGCGTGGACAGCATGGCAGTACACAGATTCTGGACAAATTTCAGGTGTAGGAAATTGTGATGTATCAGCTGCAGTTTCACTAGAAGCTTTACAAGGGAATGGAGCAAGTGGTGGAGGGAATGTTTCTCCGCCTAATAATGCAACTCCAGTGTATGGGGTTGCTATAATTAATGGAGATAATGTGAATTTGAGAAGTGGACCATCTTTGCAGTCTAGTGTAATTCGCCAATTGAATCGTGGCGAAACATATGAAGTTTGGGGAGAACAAGATGGATGGCTTTGTTTAGGGACAAATCAGTGGGTATATAATGATCCGAGTTATATTCAGTATAAACATTATGTGGCGACTATTACTGGTGATAATGTAAATTTGCGTGACGCTCCATCATTAAAAGGAAATGTTATAAGACAGTTACATCATGGTGAATCGTATCGAGTATGGAGTAAGGAAGATGGATGGCTTTGCTTAGGGACAAATCAATGGATATACTACGATCCAAGTTATATTCAGTATGGTGTACAATAGAGTAAAAATAAAAGGTGCCCCGTCAGAGGTGCCTTTTATCCCGCATTAACTGGCGGTAAGACCCCCACCTCAAAATTCAGCGGAAGCAAAGAAGTTAGGTGGGGGATCAATTGCCAGTAAACGCCCGATTGGTTCAACTAATAATCAGTGGGGAATGAACAAAACCCCCACTGATTAAAGTTTCACTTTATTAAAAATGTACAACTTTTACAAAGTCTATATCGAAACCATAGTATACTATAGTAGATATATTTATAAAAAATAATAGAAAATGAAATAAAGGGGTAAAAATATGAATTATGTGCTAATAGGTGCGGTTTTAATATTATTAGCTGTAGTATTTGTGCTGTTTTATAAAAATAAACAGTTAGAATCAGAGAGTCAGCAAGTAGAATTTGAAAAGAAACAAGCAATTGAAACGTATGAAAATGAAATTGCAGCTACGGTGATAGAGCATAAAGAACAACAAAATAATTTAAAAAATATGGAACAGAAAAAATACAATGATTTACAAGTAAGTGCAAATAGAGAAATTGAAAATATGCGTATGATGAAAAATCAATTAGCTATACAACATAGTAAAGAACGTAGTGAAATACAAAATAAACATAATAACGAAATACATATGTTTCAAAAATTAATTGCAAATTTACGAGAATATACTAAAAACGGCGCTGAAATGAATACGTACGAAACATTACATTATATGAAGCGAGGATTCATAGAGCAAGGCATCATATTAGATGCTGAAATTGAAATCATGCCGAATGTTTTTATTAAAAATAATAGTGAAATAAACGATAATCGAATCCATCATCTCATCTTGTGCAAAACTGGTATTTATCTACTTGAGACGAAAGAATGGGAAGAGAAATTAATTCATGGTTTAACGAAAGAAAATGCTGGTATATATTCATTTATGATTGATGAAATGGGTAAGTATCAACAAGAAGTTGAAAAAGAAGAGACATTTGAATATATAGTAGGTAAAGATTCGTCAACTATACAAGTGAAAAATGAAGGGAACCCAGTATATAAGGCGAAGAAACTATCTCAAATTTTATACAATTGTTTGAAAGAAATGCAGGCTAATAGTATAAAAGAAAAGGTAAAACCAGTTGTATATTTTTATAATGAAAATGGAAAAGAAATAATAGATCTTTCAAGTGAGGAAACACCTAGATTAAAAGATCGGGAGCAAATTGTAACGTTCTTCAGAAATGAAATCTTAGCAGGGAAAATAGTATATACAGTGCAAGAATTAGAACAGATTCGAGAAATGATTAGCAGGATGAATTATATAGTGAGTTAAAAGGGGAGATCTTTCTGAGCGCTATGTTACGTGGCATTTTGTATGTCTATTTTTGTTTGTATATAGTAATGTACATTCTATTTATATTCGTCATCGATATGATCCATATGCCCTTAAGTGTAAGGAGCATTTTTGTAGTATTCATACCATTTGTTTTATTAGTCATGGTTCAAAGGGCTATTTTATATGTTTCTAAAAATCGTAATGAAGAAAAGAAGCAAATGTCTGGGGTTTTAATAGTAGCACTCATACCATTAATAGTATGCACTGTACAACTAAGTGTAAATGAATATACGTCAAAGTTTAATCAAAATAGATGGTTAAATCATGCAGAGAAACGGGTATATATGGTAGATGATCTATTACAAAAATATAAATTAATAGGGAAATCAAATGAAGAAATTACACAATTGTTAGGAGCTCCAACGGACACGAGAAGTGGGGAAGAAGGAGGTATCACTTTGTATTATCTTGGGACTGAACGTGGCTTTATTCCAATAGATAGCGAACAGCTTGTTTTACAATTTGATAGAGATGGTAAAGTCATGGAATATACGGTGCATAAAGATTAAAGAAACGTAGAGGGAAGCTATATGTTATAGCTTCTTTTTTATTTTTCAATATGTCACGGAAGGGAGAGAAGGTTTTTGAGTGGAATAAGGAATGAAAGCGGAGGTGATGCATATATATAGATGCATTGGGTGATTATTAACCCGATTGATGAGGGTTAATAATCAATAAGGGTGGGCAAAAACCCCACTGATTAAAATTTCACTTTATCATATTGTATAAATGAAAAGGAGGTAAGACGGTGAAAGCAATCCCGACTGATGTCCTGAGTAAAGAATTGATGGAAAGAGAAGGAGTTATATCTATTACAGTAAAGGAATTTGAAAAGATAGAAGTAGCTGGAGTAGTGGTCGCTGGTCCAGCGGTTATTTTGATTAATCAAGATTAAGTACATATCATTGAAATAAAAAGCATCCGTCTAGGATGCTTTTTATTTGTATGTAAGGATAAATATGATGGATAATTGTGTTACTGGAGGGAAAGTCTGTGGCAATTATTATAACAATGTTAGTAATGGGTATTTTATTAGGATTTGTTGGAGCTGGAGGAGCTGGGTTTATTATCGCGGTACTCACTTTAGTATTCCAAATTCCTATTCATGTTGCTCTTGCAACATCTTTAACTGCAATGGCATTTACGACATTATCAGGTGTTGTAAGTCATTACCGTGAAGGCAATGTTGCACTTATTATAGGCGGGATTGTTGGGGGATTTGGCGCAATTGGCTCTTATATTGGTTCTAAATTTGGTTCACTTATACCAGCACATCTTCTTCATTGGTTTACAGCTGGGATGTTATTTTTATCGGCAATTTTTATGTTTATTAAATTAATTATGTTCAAAAACAAAGAACAGTCGTCTTTATATAAACATAAAGAGTTTTCCGCGAACTACTTGTTGAAATGTGTATGCCTTGGATTAGTTACTGGAATGATGGCTGGTTCATTTGGGATTGGTTCTGCACCGTTTATTCAACTTGGATTAATGGTTCTATTGGGACTTACGATTCAGCAATCTGTAGGGACAACAATGCTTGTTATATTACCGATTGCAATTGGAGGCGGGCTAGGATATAGTTCGGAAGGATATTTAGATTATATATTGTTATTGCAAGTATTGATTGGGACCATGTTAGGGGCATACATTGGCGCGAAGTTTACAAATTATGCACCGCGAACGCTTTTGAGGTTTTCGATGATTATGACACCGGTTTTAGCTGGATGTATGCTATTGATGGAATAAAGTGAAATTATAATCAGTAGGGGGTTACTGCCTACAAATAGCGGGATAAAATTAATATAGCAAACTATTAATATATTTTACGAATGAATTATATAGGTAATTCATATTTCCCATATAAAAGGATTTGTTTTAATATTATGAGTGTAAAGTTCGAGTATTCGAAGTACTACTTGAATTATATCCCTATCCCTTTTCTAAAAATGCGAACAAGTTTTGCCCTATTCTATTCAATAGTTAATTGCATAGAAATATATTGTTCGATGACCATTATGGAACGTACATAATGGGAAAATCCCGATCCTTAAAGAGGATGCCCCTAATCTTCATGTGAAAATATGATCGGATATGAAAGCTGACCAATTTATGGTCAGCTTTCTTTTTGTTCGAAAATTATTTCTTCTTTAATTTCTGTTTACAATAATACAGTTTTTCCGAAGCGACGTTTGCATTCCGCGCGCACTTTTTCAAGGGCTAGTAGCTGAGTAGTGGCGGGAACTGTGACAATAGCTTGGCGAGGTTTTCGATTTTCTTCACAAAAGACACATTCCACAACATAATTAGAAATCATATTTTCATCCTTCCAGTTTTAATTTCTAAGAAGGGATTGTCTATGAAGTTGATGTAACTTTTCGTCATTGTTTTATTATTTTCCTCTTTTTTTCAAGGGGAAAATAATAAAGAAGGCGAATTTTAGTAGGGGAGGGATGTTTATGGAGAGATGGATAGGTAGTGCAGCGGTATGTGTAAATGAAAAAAATGAAGTTTTAATGGTATTGCAGGGCAAAGAGGGAGAAGAAAAAAGGTGGTCTGTCCCAAGTGGAGGACTTGAAAAGGGAGAGACACTAGAAGAATGTTGTATCAGGGAAGTTTGGGAAGAAACAGGTTACAATGTGGAAGTTGTAAATAAAATATATGAAAAAGAGGGTATTACATACGGAATTCCAGTGTATGTCCATTATTATTTTGTTAAACAAATAGGCGGTAATATGAAAATCCAAGATCCTGATGAGTTAATACATGAAATTGCTTGGAAAGGGATATATGAAGTTGAACAATTGTGTTTAGCTTTTCCAGAGGATTATGAATTGCTGTGCCAATATATAAATAAAGAAGCAAGTATGTAAATACTTGCTTCTTTAATGTATCCAAGACAAGAAAAGCGGAACGATAACTAAACTAGCGCCTGCTGTTAAAAGCATGGATAAACTTGCAATTGTTCCTTCCACAGGACCGATTTCGAATGCTTTTGATGTACCGGTTCCGTTTGCGCTCGTTCCTAACATAATACCTTTTGCAATTGCTGTTTTAATACGGCAAATACGTATGAGAGAAGGACCGAGCAATGCTCCTGTTAAGGCAGTTAAAACGACAAAGACAGCAGTTAATTGTGACATACCACCAATCATTTCTGAAATAGCCATTGCGATTGGTGTTGTTACGATATGTGGCGCTAAACTATGTTCTAGTGATGAATCAATTTGAAAATAATTTGCTAGTAGTGCTGAAGTAATGACTGATAAAAACGAACCGACAATGACATTAAGTAAGATAGCCATTCCGTGTTTCTTTAATAAATCAAAGTATTTATAGATTGGCCATGCAAAAGCAACTGTTGCGGGTTTTAATAATTCAGTTAACCAGTGACCACCAGTTTCGTATGTTTCATAAGGTGTATCTAATCCGAGCAATAAAGCAATTAAAATAATGGGACAGACGAGAAGAGGAGAGAGTAGACTCCAATTCCAGCGTTGATATATTTTTTTTGATATCCAATATGTGAATAGTGTTAATAGTAAACAAAGAAATCCGATCATTGCGTTGATCCTTTCCGCTTTAGTAGCAATTCTGTTAAAAGTCCTGTAACTAAGGTAACGCAAAGAGTGCTAATCATAATAATTAAAATGAGATCGATTCCATATTGTGTTAGTGTATCTCTGTAACGTATGACAGCGACTGCAGAAGGGATGAAAAATAAAATAAGTTCTTTTAATAAAAAATCTGCTCCGTCCTGTATCCATTCTTTTTTAACTAGGTTAAATTTTAATGAAATTAATAATAAAAAAATACCGATTATACTTCCTGGAACTGGGAGGTGTGCCTGTTTTGCAATCCATTCACCTGTCCAAGCGAAACAAAATAGTAATAAAATTTGTCCGCTTAACTTCCACCATTTCATACAGTAACCTCTCTTTCTTTTTTTACATAAAAATTGTAAAAAAGAATTAACAATTTCTACTATACGTTCATTCAAAATATTTGTCTAATATATAAATTATATGTTATTAATATATTAGACATATTAATCGAAAGTGAAAAGGGTGTCCAAAAATGGAATTACGGCATTTGCAATATTTTGTTGTTGTGGCAGAAGAGTTACACTTTGGACGGGCGGCTGCTCGTTTACAAATGACACAACCACCACTTAGTCAACAAATACAGCAATTAGAAAAAGAAATGGGAGTTACATTATTTTCAAGAACGAAAAGAAAGGTTGAACTAACAGAAGCAGGAGAAATGTTTTTGAAAGAAGTAAAAAAAGCGTTTGAACAAATTGAAAAAGCAGTAGAAGTTGCACAAAGTGCGCAAAGGGGAGAAGTAGGATCACTTTCAATTGGTTTTGTAGGTGCGGCGATATATGATATTTTACCATCAATTGTTAGGGAATATAGAAAGAAATTTCCGAGAGTGTCTGTTGCATTACATGAATTGTCAACACCAGATCAAGTTCATGCACTTCATGATAACCGTATTGATATTGGCTTTTTACGTCCACCAATTCCAACGCAATTATTAGAATTAGAGCCAATTCAAAGGTTATCTTGCACCTTATGTTTACCAAAGGCACATCCGCTTGCAGAGAAAAGTGAAATACATATAGAAGATTTACGAGATGAGCCGTTTGTATTTATTACGAGACCAGTATGGCCAGCTTTGTATGATACAATTTTATCTCTTTGCAGAGAAGTTGGATTTAGTCCGCGTATTGTACAAGAAGCAACAGAGTATCAAACAGTTATGGGGCTTGTAGCAGCAGGGATTGGAATTACAGTAATACCCGTGTCGGCAAATAAGTTATATAAAACAGAAGTTGTATATAAAGAGTTATATGATTCTAATTTTGTTGCAGAAATGTCAGTGGCTTACAAAAAAATGAATAGTAATCCAGAGCTGCTAGAGTTTTTAAAAATTGCAAGAGAGAAGAAAAGAATAGAAGTAGAAGACGAGTAATAGTAGTAACAGAAAATGGATTTAATTCAAATCCATAAAAGTACACCTTATTAAACAATAAAGCGGAAATGCAACTTAAGTTGCATTTCCGCTTTATTGTTCTTTTTTTAGCTCGATACTAAATAGATAAACGTGTTCATTTTCTTTTAAGAGTAGATCAATACCTGTTTCTTCATCAATGATAGGAACGCTTACAGTTTCTTTACTGGTTTGGATTACAGCAGCTAAAATTGTTTTTTGATTGTATTTTAGATTTTTTATAGATTGGATTGTAGTAGTTGCAGAGCTATTTACGCTTGGTGGCGCTTCTTCAGGAACAAGTGTTGAACCACCATTAATATTAATATACCATTGCCCTTTTTCTTGTACATCTTCATTAAAGTGGGGGTATGGCGATATGAAAGAGAGTTTTATTTTCTTTTCTAGAAAATGTGAGGTAGCAATGTAAGCAATTTCTTTTGTTTTTTTACCATTGTTATAATAATCAATTGTAGCATTTAATTCATCTTTATCATTTTTAAGCGTAATGTTATAAAACATGCTATTTCCTTCTTGAAAAGGAGTCATTTGTAAAATAGAAGCTTGCTCTTTTGTTAATTTGTATGGCTCAACAATGGCAACTTCATTGTTTTTTATTTGGCTACAACTTGTGAGTAATAATAAACACAAGATTGATAGTAATTTTATACGCATGCAATCTCCTCCTTTTTACAATTATATTCTAAATGTGATTTTTTATCATTTCGTTTTCTAGGACTAAAGACTTAGAAGAAATTCCGATTGTAGTGCGATGTTTAAAATGTCATATTTTTATACACTAGTAGTATAGAATGCGTATGTAATAAGGTAGGGGAAGAATTTTATGTCTTTATGTCGGTTAGCGAGAAAAAATATTAGAACATTTGCTACCAAAAGGATGAAGCAATTTATTTGGATTGCTATGAGTACTATGATTTTGTTTTTTATGATATCGTTACAATTTAATGAAGGAGCTATTTTGAAAGTAGGGGATACATTTGTATTTCAAATGTATTTTTACACACTGTTTATTGTACTAATTTTCATATGTATTTTTACTACATATAAAATGATGTACTCCCTTTTGCTAGTGAGGAGAGAGGAGTTTACATCTTATGTAGCAGAAAATATGAAAAGAAAAGAAGTACTATGTTTATTATGTCAGGAGCAATTATTCATTTATGGAGCAGCATTTGTTTTCGGATTAATTAATGGGATGCTATTTTTGAAATTATTCACGGTTATCTTTATGAAAATCGCAGGGATACAAGGAGTAAATAGTGCGCCAATTACAATATATGCAGTTGTAATTATTAGTGTAATTATGATGACTGTCGTTTTAATATCGATGATGCAATGTTATCGATTTGTTCGAAGTTTAAAAGATGAAAATTCGTTGCGGTTTAAAGAAAGGGCATGAGAAATCATGCTTTTTTCTATTTTACACATAAAAATAATCATGTTACAGTGAAAAGACCTGACAAAGAATGGGAAGGAAAGGTTGTATAGAATGACAAATGAACAATCAATTGTAAAAGTCGATCGGTTAACGAAGCGAATCGGCTCAAAGACACTTGTACAAAATATTAGTTTTGAAGTGAAAAAAGGCGAGGTTGTCGGTTTACTCGGACCAAACGGTGCTGGAAAAACGACTTTAATGAGAATGATGGTTGGTATGATCCGTATGACAGAAGGTGAAGTATGGATTGATGGTCAATCTGTGAAACAGCAATTTGAAAAAACCGCTGCGAAAATTGGGGCGGTAATTGAGACACCCGAATTTTATCCTTTTTTGAGCGGGTATGAAAATTTAACATATTTCGGACGAATGAATGGTAATGTGACCGAAGAACGTATCGATGAAGTAGTGAAATTGTTAGGAATGGGACAAGTAATTAATCGTAAAGTAAAAGCATATTCACTTGGCATGAGACAACGTTTAGGAATCGCTCAGGCGCTTATTCACGATCCGGATGTGTTGGTACTAGATGAACCGACGAATGGATTAGACCCTAGTGGAATACATGAAATGAGAATGTACATAAAAAAAATTGCACATGAACAAGGAAAAGCTGTACTTGTATCGAGTCACTTACTTTCAGAAGTTGAATTAATGTGTGACAGAGTTATCATTATTCAGCACGGGGAATATGTGGCTACGCAAAACATTCAGCATAGTCAAAGTGAAGAGATGGAGACGATCCGTATACGTGTAGATGATGCGAATAAAGCAGCGGAAATGTTAGGGCATGATGTTTTAGTAAAAGATAATGAATTAATTATTAACGTAAAAGATGAAGAAATCCCAAATGTTATTCGTACATTGCTTGAGAAAAACATTCAAGTGTATCGTGTATATGAAGAAAGAAAAACGTTAGAAGAGCAATTTTTAGAATTAACAGGGGGAAAAGATATTGTTTAATTTAGTATATAACGAACTGTATAAAATATTTAAGCGGAAGCGAACGATTATTCCATTTGCGGTTATTGCAGTATTAATAATCGGATTAGGGTGGGTTACGGTAAAGTATTTTGAACCAGAAACAAAAGGATGGAAAGTAGATTATACAGAACGTACTGTAGAAATTGAGAAAAAGCTTGGCATGAAAAAAGAAGCTATTTTAGCAGAAAAATCAGGGGATGAGCTTGTAAAAGAATACCAGCTTAAGATGAAGCATTTAGATACGGATACAGCACCGGCAAGCAGTTCTCCACTTTCTTTCATGAGAGATACAGGTTTTATCGTATTTCCAATTTTGCTCCCATTTATCCTCGTGTATGCAAGTACAATTTTTGCAAATGAATATAGCTGGGGAACATATAAATTTTTAACAATCCGTCCGGCGAGTCGATTTAAAATTTTAACAGCAAAGTTTTTAGCGATCGTTATATTTGCAGCTTTATTGTTTATATTTAATATGATTTTCTCCGTTTTATGTGGACTTGTTATTTATAAATTCCAACAGCCTGCATGGAGTGAGTTTATTTTCCAAGATGGAAATATAATAAAACAAAATATTTTTGTGGAAGCAAGTAAATATTATGTTTTATCGTGGTTACCAACGGTTGTGTATGCATCGTTTGCATTTATGATTTCTGTGTTAACGAGATCTAGTGGAGGTGCAATTGGTATTTCACTATTCCTTGCTTTATCAGGCAATATTGCGTTATTAGCAGCCACTAGATATAACTGGGCGAAATATTTATTGCCAGCAAACACAGATTTATATAGTATTTCAAAGAATGGAAGTTTTATTGATGGAGTAACATTCCCGTTTGCATCATGTATGTTACTACTTTATTTGTTCGTATTTTTATGTATTTCATATACTGTGTTTTTAAAACGTGATTTAACTTAATAAGAAAAGCCGTTCAGGGTGCTGAGATGCACTTTGAACGGCTTTTTTTATGAGAATTGTTTAAGTGCTCTTTCGGCTAGTAAAGCAAAGTATTCGGCACTTATAGGCAGTGCCTCTTCATTAATTGTAAAAGCAGGATGATGCCATTCATGTGTACCGCTCGTTCCCATAAAGACGAATGAACCTGGTATTTCCTGTTGGTAAAATGAAAAATCTTCTCCAGCCATTGACGGACTAGGCGAGATGATATTAAGATTCATCTTTGTGGCAACGTGAGTAGATAAGTCTGTAAGAGCTTTATCGTTGTGAACAGCAGGAGGACCTGAAAAAAAACGGAATTCCGTTTTTACACCTAATGCATCAGATACACCTTTAATAATACGCTCCATGAGTGCTGGGATCTTTTCACGTGTTTCAGCTTGGAACGTGCGAATAGTTCCTTCTAACGTAGCTTTTTCAGGAATCACGTTCCACGTATTTCCTGCATGAATATTTGTAACACTAACAACCGCATTATGAGATGAACTTATATTTCGGCTTACAATTGTTTGCAGTGCCATCACAAGTTGAGAGGATGCGACAATAGGATCTACGCCAGCATCTGGTACAGCCGCGTGTGTACCAACTCCGTGAATTTCAATTTCAAATCGATCAACTCCGGCCATCAGTGGACCATCTTTAATGCCAATTGTACCTACTGGTAAATCAGGTTTATTATGCATGCCGAAAATCGCTTGCACATTACGTAAATGTCCAGCATCAATAACTTTGCAAGCGCCATTACTACTTTCTTCAGCTGGTTGGAATATGAAGCGAATCGTTCCATTTAGGGAAGATTCTCTTTCTTTTAATAAGAAAGCAGTACCTAAAATAGCAGCTGTATGAAAATCGTGTCCACAAGCATGCATTTTCCCTCGTACTTTAGATGCATAGGACAAATGTGTTTCTTCTTGAATAGGAAGGGCATCAATATCAGCACGAACTGCTACAATTGGCCCGTTTTTATTACCAGACACTTCAGCGATAATTCCTGTTTCTAAATTGGAATCAATGATAGTAATGTTTTTCTCTTCTAACCAATTTTTTATTGCTTTTGTTGTTTCGAACTCTTCATATGATAGTTCTGGATACTCATGTAAATGTCGGCGGATGGAAATAAGTTTTTCTTTTAGTTGATTTGAAATAGATACCATGTAGTATGCCTTCTTTCTTCAGCAAAATATTTACCATAAGTATACAACAATAAAAGAGAGGATTCTCAAATGAAAATCCTCTCTCGTTTATCCCATAAAAGCCCGATTGGTTCAACTAATTAAAGTTTCACTTTATGCTGCGACTTTTTTATGCGTATGATGTTTACGATAACGTCCACGCATTGCGTATGCAATTTGCGGGATTGCAATCCCAATTAATATAAGTGATACACCGAACCATTGTGAAGATAGTACAGCCTCTTTTAAAACGAATACTGACATAATTGTTGTAACTGGTAGTTCCGCTGCACCAAGAATAGTCGCTAAGCCAGAACCGATTTTTGGAATCCCGATTGTAAAGGCAATAGATGGAATTACGATACTAAATGTTCCTAATCCTAAACCGTATTTCCAAAGACCTTGAGAAATGGCACCATTAAAAATAAATGTTGGTGGGAATACAATCATGACTAAAGTTAAAGCACCAGTCATTAAGAGAACACCGCGCGGTAATGAAGGTACTTCAACAGCAACTTTTCCGCTCACGAAAATGTATGTTGCGAATGTAACAGCAGATAATAAACCTAAAATGATCCCAGTCGTATCGAAAGCACCTGCTGATTGTTCTAGTAAACCACTTGATAAAAATGTCCCTACAAGTAAGAAAATAACAGAAATAACTTTTTCTTTTGAAGGTAATGTTTTTGTTGCGACTGCTTCAATGATAATTCCGACCCAAACGAATTGGAATAAAAGAATAATTGCAATAGAAGCTGGTACAGTTTTTAAGGAAGCATAATAAAAAATTCCGGTAAAACTTGCAGATGTTCCTGCAACGAATAAAAGTAATGCTTGCTTTAAAGGAACGCGATGTCTAGAAAATAGGAGTGTAATAGCAAGCAAAATAATCCAACCGAACAAATATTGGCTGCCAATTACCTCTCCAAGTGAAAATCCTTCTGCATATGCAAGCTTAACAAAAATAGCTAAAATTCCATAACTACACGCTCCTAATAAAACTAAAAGAGAATAACGAAGCATGAAAAATTCCTCCCATCTATATGAAGTTGTTCCGTATCGAAAATATATAACTAGAGGGAAGTATACAAAATTAGAAATAAAGGGTCAAATGAAAGAAAAGTATGACATTTTATAGAATAATAATAAAAGTATGATATTTATGCATAATCTTGAAATTATTAATAGTAGAAGTATTATAAAATCAACTTTGCATTGTATAGAGACAGCATTTGAAAAAAATATTTTTTAAACCAATATGTATATAGACGTACTAGTAGCGTGCTAATTATTTGAGAAACTATGTTGCCTTTGTTATGGTAATAACAATTAAAGGAGTTTCATAATCCATTTGAGTTTTTTCTATATAATAGAAGGAAATGAAAACGTTTTATTAGAAACTGTGAGGAAGTATGTTTTTCTTATTACCACGTTGTAAAAGTGATTTCACGAATTGTTCATAGTATTTTTATGTGTTTTTGTTACAATATTTAGGGAGAGGAGTGGAATGATGCAAGATATTAGTATTTTTTTAGCGTTTGGCGCCGGGTTCTTATCATTTATTTCCCCATGTTGCTTACCGCTTTATCCGGCATTTTTATCGTACATAACAGGTATGTCGGTTTCTGAATTGAAAGAAGAAAATGCAATGCTTCGCAAAAGAAGTATGATACATACAGCGTTTTTCTTACTTGGATTTTCAATTATATTTATTGCAATTGGATTTGGTACAAGTTTTATTGGAGGAATCTTTACTGACTATAAAGATTTAATCAGACAGTTAGGTGGTATCTTTATCATCGTGTTCGGTTTAATTATTGTCGGGGTGTTTAAGCCGAAATTTTTAATGCAAGACCGTAAATTTACATTTAAAAATCGTCCAAGTGGCTATTTTGGATCAGTACTAATTGGATTAGCCTTTGCAGCAGGGTGGACGCCATGTACCGGACCAATTCTAGTGTCCGTAATTGGATTAGCAGCAACAAACCCAGAATCAGCAATGATTTACATGATTGCTTACATACTAGGGTTTGCTATCCCGTTTTTCGTACTGTCATTCTTTATTACGAAAATGTCTTGGATTAAAAGAAATAGTATGGCCTTCATGAAAATCGGAGGATATATTATGATTGTTATGGGTGTCTTCCTATACTTTAACTGGATGACGAAAATTATCGTATATTTCTCAAGTTTATTTGGTGGTTTTACCGGTTTTTAGTATTATTCTGCGAAAATGTTGGAAATACTAACGGAAAAGCATATAATGAAAGTATATTTTGCATATAGCCACAAAAAAGGATGAGAAAATATGAACATAGTTGTTTTATCCAGTATCGTTGCTGTTTGTATGGCTGTCGGTGCGATGTTTATTCGTTTAAAAGCAGCTAAGAAACCTGCAACATTGAAAAAAATTATACTTCCACCATTTTTTATGAGTACGGGCGCATTGATGTATGTTTTTCCTGAATTTCGATTAACTCCAGCAGAAATGTTAGAAGCGATTGGTGTCGGTTTGATTTTCTCTATTTTTCTTATTAAAACATCTAAATTTGAAATTAGAGGACAAGAGATTTATTTGAAGCGTTCAAAAGCCTTTGTTTTTATATTAATTGGATTACTTGTAGTGCGGATTGTATTTAAAACATACTTAAGTCAATCTCTTGATTTAGGACAACTTAGTGGCATGTTCTTCTTACTAGCGTTTGCGATGATTGTGTCATGGAGAATTGCAATGTATCGTTCCTTTACGAAATTACAGAAGGAAATGGAAAAAGAAGATGGTTTTTATAATGAAAAAGATATGAAGTTAACTTAAAAACTGTATATGTACTAAATAAAAAGACAGCGTTAAAGGCGCTGTCTTTTTATCGAAAATAATATGAAGTTACTTTGCGAGTAAAGATTGATAGTTAGAATAATCAATCTTTTTTTCTTGTAGTTTTTTTATTAAAAATTTATGATCACGCTTTGGTGTGGCAATGATATATCCTTTAATAATTAAGTCTTGTGTAATTTGAGAGGCATTTTCTTGTAATGCAAGTTCCCCGATTTTTCCAGCGATCTTTGATTTTGCAACATCGCGAAATAGTTCTGGAACAGGACTTACAAGCTCTTCTAACAATTGTTTTTGTTCGTCAGCCCATAAATGTCTCGTTTTATTTATGTAGTGTTCTTCCCAATCTAGAATGGACATGCCGTCTTCTTTTGGTAAACGTTTTAAAAATTTTCTGAACATAAAGTATCCACCGATAGACATAAGCCCTAATAAAATAACCGTCCATAATACAATGAACCAACTGAACCATCCTTCGAGCAAGCATATCCCCCCCTTAATGATAGCGGTTTTCTTTTATTCATATTATATACAGTGAGATTCATAGAAAGCAAGAACGCTTGGTCATTTTGACCAAGCGTTATAGTTTAAACGAAGTATAGTTGTTCAACACATAAATTATTATTATCGTCTTCAACATACTCAATAATAAGTGTGCCAACTTTACGATCTTTATCTTCAGTTGTGAAAATAGAGTAAGAAGTAAAACGTGTTTTTGATAGGCCGCTTATATGTGTAGGTAAAGAAATGTAGTCGTTATCGCGGAAGAATTCCATTAGTTCAATATCCTCAAATTCTTTTCGGTCAACTTGTTTGTTTGTATAGCGGCGTTGAAGTTGTTTTAAAGATTCATTCCAAGAAATTGCTTTTGTGTCGTATACCATTGTTCTATCTCCTTACTGTATGTAATTATTAAGAACATACGTTCTAATATAGTATACTCTTTTTATTAGAAAAGGGAAAGCAAAAAATAATGTAAGCTTGGATTTCCAAGCTTACATTATTGATGCGTCCGTCATAATCTCTATTTTTCATTATAAGTTAGATAAGAATAAGAAACAAGATGATATATATAATGTTGAGAGTTTTCAAAATTCTGTATATTATAGGTGTACTAAAGTGTAAGGGAATGATAGGCGTGGCATACGTAATTTCACTGCAAGGGCCGATGGCTAGCGGAAAAACAACATTAGCAAAAAGATTAGAAAAGAGAGGGTTTCGAGTTATATATGAAAATCCATATCCAATTGTAGAGAAGCGAAAAAAATTGAATTTAGATATGAATTCAAAAGTAGGGTTTATTATGAATCAAAAAATGTTTATGGAAGCAAAAATTAAGGAGTTTCAAAATGTGAAAGATTCAGTCGTAATTTTTGATCGCGGACCAGAAGATATTGAGTTTTTTACACTCTTTTATCCAACGATTATAGGGGAAGAGTGGGATATAGAAGCTGAATTGAAAGATGAATTATATGAATTAAGAGAATGCCGTTCGGATGCGATTTTTTACTTAGATGTTACGAAGAAGAATGTATATGATAGAAAAAATAATGATAGAACAAGAAACAGAAGTACGTTTGAGGAGCAATTTAAATTAGTAGAAACTGAAAAAGACTGGTATAAACAATTTCCTGTAACTTATGTGGACACGAATAGATTAACAGTGGACGATTTAGAGGTATATTTTATGGACTGGTTAAAGGAGAGAGAGCTATGAAAAAAATACTTTTACTTGTATACCCAACATTTGCAGAGTTTGAAATAACAGTAGCAACGGCATTGCTGAAGAATAAATTTGAAATCATTACAGCGGGCTTAACAAAAGAATTGATTATAAGTGAAACAGGTTTGCAAGTGCAACCACATATAGAATTAAGGGAAGTGCATGTAGAAGAATATGAGGGAATTATTATTCCAGGCGGGGATGAGATACATATGAAGGATGCAGAAGGACTCTTTTCAGTCATTCGCCAATTTCACGAACAAGAAAAATTAGTAGCTGCTATTTGCGCTGGACCGTATGCGCTAGCAAAAGCAGGCTTATTCAAAGAAATCTCGTATACAGTGACCATAGATTATCAAAAACTTGATTGTTTTCCAGTAGAAAATTTTGTGTATAAAGAAGTTGTGCAACACTCAAATATTATTACAGCACAAGGACATGCATTTGTACCATTCGGAATAGCGATTGCCTCTTACTTTGGGATAGCGAACGAACATAATACAAATTTTTATGGCGGTAAGGGTAATGTGATGATGGAGAAACTTTTATCTGAAAATGTATAAAAGCTAGCGAATGCTAGCTTTTTTCTTTTTTACACCGATAAATAACTAAAGTTTTCGGATCGCGCCATATACCGTTATGAAGTGATAATTCATTTTCTACTTCTTCTTTTAGCCATACCTTCATTTCCGCGTGAAGAAGTGTATTATCAGGTATATTTAGCGACGGAAACATGCTAGAAATATAGTTTACTATTGGGGTAGAATGATGAAAAACGAGCGCATTATGAATAACTGTTTCTTCAACCGTTGGAAAAACGGATTGTAATATCTCTTTACCATTTTCTAAACAAAATGGAGTGACTGATGATGTTGTTTTCGGTAAATCAAATGCGTCTAACATGCGGTTACACATTTCAACTATACGAGGTAATGTAACACTAGAATTTGTTGTAGCTAAAAGTGAGCCACCGGGACGAATTACTTTATGGAATCCTTGAATTGTTTTTTCAACATCTTTCATGTGATATAACATATGTCTTGCGATTATTAGGTCATAATAATTTGTTTCGAAAGGGAGTTTACTAGCATCCCCTCGTTTCCATTCTATTAAGTTATTCGTCTTAGCAGCTTCAGCAAGCATAGCTTCGGATTGATCCAACCCGGTTAATGGGCCTTTATGACCATTTGTTTGTAAAAGGGAAAGGGATTTTCCGCTAGCGCACCCAACCTCTAATATGTTTTCTTCCCCTTGAAGTTGTAAATGTTCAATAACGATTTCATCTAAATTCACTTGTTTTTCTTCGTAATGTTCATGCGTATCGATACGTGTTTGTAAATTGTTACTGACGCTATATTGCCTTTTTACATCATTCATTTTTTCATATTCCACTTTCGTACAAAATTGTTGGATCGCATGTGTTAATACATCCGTTTTCTTTAAACCTTCGTAATGGAGTGCAGCTTCAAACCTTGCAAGTAATTTTTCTTCAATTCGAAAATGAATATCTTTTCGCTTCGTCATTGAAATCTCGCCCCTTTGCATCTGTTAGTGAGACTATAGCATGCTTGGAAAAATTGTGTAAATAATTTGTGTACACAAATGGAGGGGATGAAAAAATTGTTTGAATGTGAGTTTAAACTATTGACGATTTAACCGTTTTCATATATTCTTAAATTAAGTAATATTCAAATAATTCAAAAGAAATGAGAGAGTCACATGCTTCTTCAAGGAACACATCGAATTGGTCGTATGGCCATGCTGTTGGCACTTGCGGATGAAAATGAAAGTCCTGTATTATCCATTCCGAAAGGTTGGAAGTATTGTACGGGGAAAGTGGGTTCGATGAATTCGCAAAAGGTTGTCGCAGCAATGGAAACAGCGGCTAAGAGCAACCAAGTTATTGAAACAGATGTTTACAGAGAAACACATGCACTTTATCATGCAATTATGGAAGCTTTGTACGGAGTGACGAGAGGTCAAATTCAGTTAGCAGACGTTCTTCGTACAGTAGGACTTCGGTTTGCGATTGTGCGCGGTACACCATACGACGGAAAAAAAGAAGGCGAATGGGTTGCTGTTGCATTATATGGAACGATTGGTGCACCTGTAAAAGGATCTGAGCATGAGGCGATTGGTTTAGGAATTAATCACATATGATTTGCCCATAGTCTATTAGTTAGAAGGGGGCCTTACTTTTTTTAGGACAGAAGTCTGTCTTAAAAAGATAAGGTCCCCTTTTGCCTTTTTAAGGAGGAAAAATGATGATTACGTTAACAGGACATACATTGACAGTTGAAGAAATGAAGAGGTTATTACTTGAAGGAGAAGGTGTAACAGCTTGTCCAACTAGTATGCAAAAGGTAGCGGAGTGCCGCGAAGTAGTTGAGAAAATTGTAGAGGACGGAAAAGTCGTTTACGGTATTACAACTGGATTTGGAAAGTTTAGTGATGTGCTAATTCAAAAAGATGATGTAAAGGCACTTCAACATAATTTAATTCAGTCACATGCATGTGGGATAGGTGATCCATTCCCGGAAGAAGTATCGCGCGGAATGTTAATTTTACGAGCAAACACGATGCTTAAAGGAGTATCAGGCGTAAGACCGCTTGTTGTAAATATGCTTCTTGAGTTTGTAAATCGTAAAATTCACCCAGTTGTCCCGCAACAAGGTTCGCTTGGTGCGAGTGGAGATTTAGCACCTTTATCTCATCTTGCGCTCGTATTATTAGGCGAAGGTGAAGTGTTCTATAAGGGGAAACGCGTTCATGCAATGGTTGCTCTTACAGAAGAAGGTCTTGAGCCGATTGAACTTGAAGCGAAAGAAGGTCTTGCATTAATTAATGGTACGCAGGCGATGACAGCGCAAGGAGTTCTTTCTTATATAGAAGCAGAAGCAACGGCGTATCAAGCTGAATTAATTGCTTCGATGACAATTGAAGGGTTACAAGGCATTATTGATGCATTTGATGAAAATGTTCATAAAGCACGTGGTTATAAAGAGCAAGTGGATGTAGCAAGCAGAATTCGTGACATTCTTCATGATAGTAAGTTAACAACAAAACAAGGAGAACTACGTGTACAGGATGCCTATTCACTTCGCTGTATCCCGCAAGTACACGGTGCTTCTTGGCAAGTTTTAAATTATGTGAAAGAAAAGCTAGAAATTGAAATGAATGCAGCGACAGATAACCCACTTATTTTTGATGGCGGAGAAAAAGTAATTTCAGGTGGTAACTTCCACGGTCAACCAATTGCATTTGCGATGGACTTCTTAAAAGTAGGGATGGCAGAACTTGCAAATATTTCAGAGCGTCGTATTGAGCGTTTAGTAAATCCGCAATTAAATGATTTACCTCCATTTTTAAGTCCAGAACCAGGACTTCAGTCTGGTGCAATGATTATGCAGTATGCAGCAGCGTCACTTGTTTCTGAAAATAAAACGTTAGCACATCCAGCGAGTGTAGATTCAATCCCGTCGTCAGCTAACCAGGAAGATCATGTAAGTATGGGAACAATTGCTTCACGCCATGCACATCAAATTATTCAAAATGCAAGACGTGTTCTTTCAATTGAGATGATTTGTGCGATGCAAGCGGCAGAATATCGCGGAATTGAAAATATGAGTACAGTGACGAAGAGTTTCTACCATCAAGGGCGTCAGCAAGTACCTTCTATTACAAATGACCGCATATTCTCAACGGATATTGAAAATATTGCACATTGGTTAAAAACGAATTATTCGATAAAAGAAAGATTAGATGTAAACGCAGCACTATAAAATGAGAAAAGGGAGAGATTGAAATGGAAAAAGTACAACAAACAATTCGCGCGCCAAGAGGTACAGAGTTACAAACAAAAGGTTGGGTGCAAGAAGCAGCACTTCGAATGTTAATGAACAATTTAGATCCTGAGGTAGCTGAAAAACCAGAAGAATTAGTTGTATATGGCGGAATTGGCCGTGCAGCTCGTAATTGGGAAAGCTACAATGCAATCGTAGATTCATTAAAAACGTTAGAAAGCGATGAAACGTTACTTGTTCAATCAGGAAAACCAGTAGCAATTTTTAAATCGCATGAAGACGCGCCGCGCGTTCTATTAGCGAACTCAAACTTAGTACCAAAATGGGCGAATTGGGATCACTTCCGAGAACTAGAGAAAAAAGGACTTATGATGTACGGACAAATGACAGCTGGTAGCTGGATTTACATTGGAACACAAGGGATTCTACAAGGAACATATGAAACATTTGGTGAGGCAGCTCGTCAACATTTCGATGGTTCATTAAAAGGTACATTAACACTTACTGCTGGTTTAGGTGGTATGGGTGGTGCACAACCTCTTGCTGTAACGATGAATGGCGGTGTTGTCATTGCGATTGATGTAGATAAGCGCAGCATCGATCGTCGTATTGAAAAGAGATATTGTGATAAGTATACAGAATCATTAGAAGAAGCATTGGCTATTGCAAACGAGTATAAAGAGAAGAAAGAGCCTATTTCAATTGGATTATTAGGTAATGCAGCAGAAATTTTACCTGAGTTAGTAAATCGTAATATTATCCCTGACTTAGTTACGGACCAAACATCTGCTCATGATCCATTAAACGGTTATATTCCAGTAGGTTATACGTTAGAAGAGGCAGCGAAACTTCGTGAAGAAGACCCAGAACGTTACGTACAATTATCAAAAGAAAGCATGACAAAGCACGTAGAAGCAATGCTTGCGATGCAAGAAAAAGGCGCAATTACATTTGATTATGGAAATAACATTCGACAAGTTGCTTTTGATGAAGGTTTGAAAAATGCTTTCGATTTCCCGGGATTTGTTCCAGCATTTATTCGTCCATTATTCTGTGAAGGAAAAGGACCATTCCGCTGGGTAGCTCTTTCTGGTGATCCAGAAGATATTTATAAAACAGATGAAGTAATTTTACGAGAATTCGCTGACAATGAGCATTTATGTAACTGGATTCGTATGGCGCGTCAACAAGTGGAGTTCCAAGGACTTCCATCACGTATTTGTTGGTTAGGTTACGGTGAGCGTGCGAAGTTTGGCCGCATCATTAATGAAATGGTGGCAAATGGTGAATTATCAGCACCAATCGTTATTGGTCGTGACCATTTAGATTGCGGTTCAGTAGCATCTCCAAACCGTGAAACAGAAGCGATGAAAGACGGTAGTGATGCAGTAGCAGACTGGCCAATTTTAAATGCATTAATTAATAGTGTAAACGGTGCGAGTTGGGTATCTGTTCACCACGGTGGCGGCGTTGGTATGGGTTATTCACTTCACGCTGGAATGGTTATTGTTGCAGATGGAACAGAAGCAGCAGCAAAACGTATTGAGCGCGTATTAACTTCTGACCCTGGTATGGGTGTTGTTCGTCACGTTGATGCAGGGTATGACTTAGCAGTGGAAACTGCGAAAGAAAAAGGCGTTAACATTCCAATGATGAAATAAGGGGGAGAAAACATGCTGGACACTTTACTAATAAATATCGGTCAATTACTAACAATGGATCAAGAAGATGGCTTGTTAAGACGGGAAGCGATGAACACGCTTCCTGTTATCGAAAACGGTGTGGTTGGAATTGAAAATGATGTAATCACTTTCGTTGGAACAGCGGAAGAAGCGAAAGGACTTCAGGCGAAAGAAGTTATTGATTGCGGCGGAAAAATGGTTTCTCCTGGTCTTGTCGACCCGCATACTCATCTTGTATTTGGTGGATCTCGCGAAAATGAAATCGCACTAAAATTACAAGGAGTTCCGTACTTAGAAATTTTAGAACAAGGCGGAGGCATTCTTTCGACTGTAAATGCAACGAAACAGGCGTCGAAGGAAGAGCTTGTTCAAAAAGCGAAATTCCATTTAGACCGTATGCTATCTTTCGGAGTTACTACTGTAGAAGCGAAGAGCGGTTACGGATTAGATGATGAGACGGAATGGAAACAATTAGAGGCAACTGCACAATTACAAAAAGAGCATCCGATTGATTTAGTTTCCACATTTTTAGGTGCTCATGCAGTTCCGAAAGAATATAAAGGTAGATCGAAAGAATTTTTACAATGGATGTTAGACCTACTACCAGAAATGAAAGAGAAGCAATTAGCGGAGTTCGTTGATATTTTCTGTGAAACAGGTGTGTTCTCTGTCGAAGAGTCAAAAGAGTTTTTATTAAAAGCGAAAGAGCTTGGCTTTGATGTGAAAATTCATGCAGATGAAATCGACCCTCTTGGTGGTGCGGAAGCAGCGGCAGAAATTGGTGCAGCATCAGCGGACCATTTAGTTGGCGCTTCTGATAAAGGGATTGAAATGCTTGCAAATTCGAATACAGTAGCAACGTTATTACCAGGAACAACTTTCTATTTAAATAAAGAAAGCTTTGCTCGTGGTCGTAAAATGATTGATGAAGGTGTTGCAGTTGCGTTAGCTACAGACTTTAACCCAGGTAGCTGTCCAACTGAAAATATTCAGCTTATTATGAGCATTGCGATGCTAAAACTGAAAATGACACCAGAAGAAGTGTGGAATGCCGTAACGGTTAACTCATCATATGCCATTAACCGTGGTGATGTAGCTGGGAAAATTAGAGTTGGTCGTAAGGCAGATTTAGTTTTATGGGATGCTTACAATTATGCTTACGTACCGTACCATTACGGTGTAAGCCATGTAAATACAGTATGGAAGAATGGTAATATTGCATATACAAGAGGTGAACAATCGTGGAGCACGGCCACTATTTAAAGAAAAATGCAAAGTTTATTGATCGTGAAGTGACAAAATGGAGTGAGATGATTAAAGATTGGGAGGAAGGCGTAGAAATATTCGGTGCTGCCTTAATTGGAGCACCCCTTTCTAAACCATCTATTAGTCATTCAGGAGCAAGTTTTGCTCCAAAAACAATTCGTGCGATGTTAGATGCATACAGCACATATGCAATTACAGAAGAACACGATATGAAAGAAAGTGTCTTATATGATTGCGGCGATATTACGATGCATGTGACGGATATAAAAGAAAGTCATAACCGAATTGCGAAAACAGTTGGTCATGTAACGAAAGTAAATCCGAACATGATACCAATCGTTCTTGGTGGTGACCACTCGATTAGTTTTCCGAGTATAACAGGCTTTGCAAACAGTAAAGGAAAGGTCGGGATTATTCAATTTGATGCTCATCATGATTTACGTAATTTAGATGATGGAGGCCCGTCAAATGGTACACCATTCCGTAGTTTACTAGAAAATGATGTCATTACAGGAAAACAACTTGTTCAAATTGGAATTCGTAATTTTTCTAACGCACGTGCGTACCATGAATATGCAATAGAGCATGGCGTAACAGTGTATACAATGAAAGACGTACGAGAGCGAGAAATAAAAGATATTATCACGGAAAGTATTGAAGTATTAAGAAAACAAGGTGTGACTTCTATTTATATTTCTCTTGATATGGATGTACTAGACCAAGCGTTTGCACCAGGTTGTCCAGCAATTGGGCCTGGTGGAATGGATAGTACGACTTTACTAGATGCGATTGAATTCCTTGGTAAAGAACCGCTCGTTCAAGGGATGGATATAGTAGAGATTGATCCAACTCTTGATTTCAGGGATATGACGAGTAGAGTAGCAGCGCAAGTGATTATGAGTTTTCTTTTAGCGAGGGAAATAGTTAGTAAGCAGGTTAGTATATAGACGGAAAAGTAGATCTTTATCTATGCCTTATCAAAAACACATTACTACTCAAATGTAGTGATGTGTTTTTATGTTAAAAGAGAATGGATGTTTGTGGAACCGTTAATAAAATTGCAGGTTTTTATAGTGTATTATGTAAATTTAATTTCTTGCTTCTGAAGTATTGACGTGTAAAATAATTTTATGATAAAATAAAAATTTTGCTAAAAAACTAAAAGTATGTTAAGCTTGAGAAGGTTACCATATATGGAGGTGGATTATTTGTTTCAAATTGGCGATAACATTGTTTATCCAATGCAGGGAGCAGGTATAATTAAAGCCATAGAAGAGAAGGAAGTCTCAGGAGAAAAACAACAGTATTATGTTATAAAAATGTCGGCTAGTAATATGGAACTAATGATTCCAGCAGGGAGAATATTGAATTCGAATATACGACCAGTTACGGATATAACCGCATTAGCACACATAATGCATATTTTTCAACATGGGGAATCAGATAGATTACTTACGTGGAAACAAAGGTATAAATTGAACACTGATAAAATAAAGACGGGTAAAATGCAAGAAGGTGCTGAAGTTGTGCGTGATTTAATGCGTATACAGAAAGAAAAAGCACTTAATGCAAGCGAAAAGAAGATGTTAGATAACGCATATGAATTTTTGATTAGTGAACTGGGATTAATTGAAGGTATCACAGAAAATCAGATAAAAAGCTTTTGTTAAGGTTCATTACAAATAATGTATTATATCCCAAAAAAGATCTTGAATTTTTTGGGAACATAATTATAGAAAATTTATCATTTCAAAGACATTCAACTCTTTCACACCACTTTTAGAGCATTACCTCTATTGTTATTACTACAATCAAATCCATTTTTATTTTTAAATTTCATTTATGAATGTTCGAAGTTTAATTGAATACTTCGATAAAATAGTTACTTGATTTTTGCAATCCTGATTCACACTGGCACGGACGAGGAGCCGTAAGGATGAAAGAGAGGTAGGGCTTTCATTGTTTTAGGTATATAAGTTATTATTTTTAGAAGAATACTGAACCATATTCACTTCTATTGATAAGGTATTTTTTATATTAAAGAGATAAATGAATTGACAGCCATATATGTTCAACAAAAAAGGTTTCCTTCTAAGGAAACCTTTTTAATATTATTTATAGTATTTTATTTTTTTGATATTCGAATGTTTTATTGTAAAGTCGTAAAAATTGACGTTACTATCTAAAAGTAAGTATGATGCGATTATAGTAAGATTTTTTAGGGGGAAAAAAGATGACAAGTTCAAGTAATAAAGCAGCGAGTATTTATGAAGGAACAAATGTAAACGCTGGTGGATCTTTTGAAAACGTTGAAGAAACAAAGTTGTTTGATCCAATTCAAATTGGAGCTTGGTCTCTTCGTAATCGTATAGCAATGGCACCGATGACAAGATGCTTTGCAGATAATGAGACTGGAGTAGTTGGCGCTGATGTAGTGGAATACTACAGAAAACGTGCTGCGGATGGAATTGGACTAATTATTACAGAAGGAATTGTCATTAGTCCGAGAGCAAAAGGGAACCCAGGAGTACCAGGTATTTATACACAAGAACAAATCAATTCTTGGAAACCTGTTACAGAGGCAGTACATAAAGAAGGCGGGACGATTATTGCTCAAATATGGCATGTTGGGCGTATGAGTCATCATGAAATAATTGGTGGTCAAATGCCGCAAGCACCATCTGCTATCGCTGCAGAGGGAAATGTTCCACGTTTTCGTAAACCGTTTGATACGCCAGAAGCAATGACGTTAGAAGAAATACAAGAAGTGATCGGTCAATACGCACAAGCTGCGAAAAATGCGATCGAAGCTGGATTTGATGGAGTAGAAATTCACGGTGCACACGGATATTTAATCGATCAATTTACGTATGAGTTTGCGAATAAGCGAACAGATAAATATGGCGGTAATTTAAAACAAAGGTTAACGTTTATGAAAGAAGTAACGGCGGCTGTAATAGAAGCTGTTGGAGCTAATAAAACACTTCTTCGTTTCTCTGCTTTCAAAGGTGATAATCCTGCTTATATGTGGGAAAACCCTGAGCTTGCAATTGAAACGTTCGTAAATATGTTCAAAGAAGTTGGATTAACGATGATACATCCTTCAACGATGAACTATACGCAAGAGATTGCTGACGGAAAGAATTTTCATCAACTAGTAAGAAAATATTGGGATGGTACGATTGTAGGGGTTGGTAATTTAAATCCGAAAGAGGCCGAAGAAGCGTTGCAAGAAGGAACGATTGATGTAGTGGCATTTGGCAGACCGTTAATTGCTAATCCAGCCTTTGTTCATCGAATTAAACATGCTGAAAGTTTAGTTGAATATGACGCGAAAGAGCATCTTGCTACGTTAGTATGAATAAAGATAAAAGGAGAGCACATCGAGTGTTCTCCTTTTATTATGGGATTTCATAGGGGGAAGCGGGATGAGTGAAACGCTACTCGTTATTATTAGTATATTACTATTTTTAATGTTGCTTTTAATCGTCTTTTTTATCATTACATTTTTTATAAAAAAACGAACACATCATTCTATTTTAAAGTTACATCCGTACTTAGGAAGAATGCGCTACTTACTGGAAAAGATAGGGCCTGAATTTCGACAATATTGGTTTGATCATGATACGGATGGAAAGCCTTTCTCACGTTATGATTTTCAAAGTGTTATGTTTTTAGCGAAATATCGCTCTGAAATACTTGGTTTTGGATCAAAACGAGATTTTGAATCTTCTGGCTATTATATTGCTAATACATTATTTCCAATATTAACTGAGGAATTAAGTGTGAATCTCACGCAAGAGCGGGAAGGTAAAAAGTACGTGATTCATAAAGAAGGGTTATTTTCAAGAAGAGAAAAATTGACAGCGGATACAACGAATCTTTGGCTGTATGAAGAAGAAGATGCAATTATAGTCGGTGAGAACCGTAAATATCCGTGGAAGCTACATGGCATGTTTGGTGCATCTGCGACTTCTTACGGCGCGATTGGAGAAAATTATATTTTAGCGAGTGGTTTTGGAGCAAAAATGGCAGGCGGATCGTGGATTAATACTGGTGAAGGTGGCGTTATTCCAGAACATTTACATACAGGAGCGAATATCGTTGCGCAAATTGGTCCAGGGTTATTTGGATACCGTGATGAGGACGGTAATTTTTCAATGGGAAAATTCATGGAGAAAGCGAAAGAAAGTAATATTAGAGCATTCGAATTGAAATTTGGGCAAGGTGCTAAAATACGTGGTGGTCATCTAGAGGGACAAAAAGTAAATGAGAAAATTGCTTCTGTTCGCAACGTCAGAAAGGGAGAGACGATTAATTCACCGAATCGATTTTCATTTTTAAAGAATGCAGCGGATACACTTTATTTTATTCAACAGTTGCAAGAAAGCGGCGGTAAACCAGTTGGAATGAAAATTGTAATTGGTCAGCAGGAGCCTTTGGAAGATTTAATAAAAACAATGAAAGAACTAAACATTTACCCAGATTTTATTACAATAGACGGTTCAGAAGGCGGATCAGGGGCAACGTATAAATCGATGGCAGATTGTATGGGACTGCCACTTATTCCAGCATTACTTACATTTATCGATACAGCAAATTATTATGGTGTGCGTAACAAGTTTAAAGTATTTGCATCGGGTAAATTAATCACACCAGATAAAGTGGCGATCGCTTTAGCGATTGGAGCGGATGCTGTAAGTTCAGCCCGCGGATTTATGATGGCAAGCGGCTGTATTATGGCTCTTCAATGTAATTCTGGCCAATGTCCATCTGGTGTAGCTACGACGAATCCGCATTATCAAAAAGCGTTAGATCCGTATGAGAAGAAGTGGCGAGTCATGAATTATATTATTAGTATGAGATATAGTTTATTTTCATTAGCAGCGGCAGCCGGAGTGAAGAGCCCGCGCCATTTAACGAGAGAGCATATTGTGTTTAAAGATGAGGTGGGGAGAGTAGTTCCTCTTTCGGAATTGTTTCCTATAGTAAATCAAACCTAAAAGTATATTTGATATGTAAGATTTTTTAAAGGAATAATCATATTTTTGGAAAAATTAGGAGTATAATAGGGAAGTATTTTAAAAATGACTATTTTTAGGGAGAGATTCACTTGCAGCAAGGTTCTTACAGTATTACAATTTTTTTACTCGTCATAGGGCTCGTTATATTTAGACGCATGCGCTCTATGAATCGACCAATTAATAATAAAGGAAGACGACTACTATTGCCATTATTTTTCTTATTACCAGGTTTTTCTTTATATGCTGCACCGATACAACTTGCTGATTGGCAAATTGGTATAGCTGCTGGGATCGGACTGTTATTGTCAATTCCACTTATTATTTTAAGTGGGTATGAAGTCAGAGAAGATGGTCAAATTTATGCAAAAAAAAGTATCGCTTTTATTGCTACATTTTTAGTTATCGTTCTTTTACGTGCTTATTTTAGAAGACATTTACAAGGTTTAGATCCAAAGTCAATCGGCATTCTTTTCTATACTCTTGCGGTTTGTTATATAGTACCTTGGCGTATTGGATGCTATATGAAATTTCGTAAAGTATATGTAGAGAAAGCGAAAATTGAGACGTCAATAAGCTAAAAGTCATACATTTGTATGGCTTTTTCTTTTAAAATTTATCGGGTAAACGAATGAAAATAAGGTGTGAAAAAACACTGTTTAATCTTCTGAATATTATTACTTTAATTTCTTGAAAAATCATTGTAATCCACTGGGATAAAGGCGTTTATAAAGGTTTTCACATGTAGTAAAAAGTGCTCGTTCACTTGAAAGAACAAAAAATGTTTGTTAAGGTAGGGAACCATAAGCGAAAACAAGAAAATAGAAAAAGTCATTTTTCGAAATTTTGAATGGCTTATGGAATAAGGGAGAGATTTGGTGAAGATTGAAATTATGGTTTCGCTTGCTATTTATATGGCAGGTATGTTGTATATCGGATATTGGTCTTATAAGAAGACATCCGATTTATCAGATTATATGTTAGGTGGAAGGGGACTCGGTCCAGCAGTTACAGCTTTATCAGCTGGTGCTTCTGACATGAGTGGTTGGATGCTAATGGGATTACCTGGTGCGATGTATGCAACAGGATTATCAAGTGTATGGATTGCGATAGGTTTATTAATAGGTGCTTATGCAAACTATTTAATCATTGCCCCACGTTTACGAACGTATACAGAAGTGGCAAATGATTCAATTACGATTCCAGACTTTTTCGAGAATCGGTTTAAAGATCGTACGAAAATACTTCGTTTTGTCTCCGCTATCGTCATTTTAGTATTTTTCACATTTTATGCGTCGGCTGGTTTAGTTTCAGGTGGACGTTTGTTTGAAAATTCTTTCAACCTGGATTATAAAATTGGTTTATTTGTAACAGTGGGTGTCGTTGTTGCGTATACACTATTCGGTGGCTTTCTAGCCGTAAGCTGGACGGACTTTGTACAAGGTTGTATTATGTTTATTGCGCTTGTACTAGTGCCAATTGTTGCTTTTACGGATGTAGGTGGTGTAACAGAAACATTTAATACGATTAAACAAGTCGATGCATCGCATTTAGATATGTTTAAAGGGACCACAATACTTGGCATTATTTCATTTTTAGCATGGGGACTTGGGTATTTTGGTCAACCGCATATTATTGTCCGTTTTATGGCAATCACCTCTATTAAAGATTTAAAGACTTCTCGTAGAATCGGTATCGGTTGGATGACGATTTCAATTATAGGTGCAATGCTTACTGGTCTAATTGGTATCGCTTATTATGCTAAAAATAATGCGACATTACAAGACCCAGAAATGGTCTTTGTAACATTCTCAAATATTTTATTCCATCCGTACATTACAGGATTTTTATTATCAGCTATTTTGGCTTCGATTATGAGTAGTATTTCCTCACAATTACTTGTTATTTCAAGTGCAGTAACGGAAGACTTCTATAAAACATTTTTCCGTCGTAACGCAAGTGACAAAGAACTTGTATTTATCGGTAGATTGTCAGTATTAGTAGTAGCTATGATCGCAGTTGTTTTAGCGTATCATCCAAGTGATACAATTTTAACACTTGTAGGTTATGCTTGGGCTGGATTTGGTTCAGCATTCGGACCAGCCATTTTATTAAGTTTATATTGGAAAAGGACGAATAAATGGGGCGTTCTTGCAGGTATGATTGTTGGTGCAGTAGTTGTTATAGCATGGGTACAAATTCCAAGTTTAAAAGCAATTATGTATGAAATGGTACCTGGATTCTTCTGTAGTTTATTAACTGTTATCGTTGTAAGTTTATTAACGAAAGAACCCGTTAAGGCAGTTCATCGTGAATTTAATGAGATGGAAGCAGTACTGGAAGAAGAAATGAAATGATTTGCAAAAAGAGTAAACGATGAATAGCGTTTACTCTTTTTACATGTAAAATGAAAGTAAGGACTTATTGACAATAAAAAATAAGTAACTTATAATAAATCTTGAGTTCGAGATAAATAACATTCTAAATCAAGGTTTATTATAATTATAGATTGAACAAATATTTTTTTGTAGATTATCTCGAATTCGAGATGATTTCTATAGGTTAGACACTAATACGTAATTTTATAATCGATATCTCGAATTCGAGATAAAATTATAATGACGGATTTTACTTTGTAGCATGGACAAAATGAATAATGAATTTAAATGTAAAAGAATTTTTATAATGAAATAAAAAAGGAGTGGAAGAAATGGAAAAGAAAACAATAGGAATCCATCACATTACAGCGATTGTAGGGCATCCACAAGAGAATGTAGATTTTTATGCTGGTGTATTAGGGTTACGTTTAGTGAAACAAACAGTGAATTTTGATGATCCAGGTACGTACCATCTTTATTTTGGAAATGAAGGAGGGAAGCCCGGAACAATTATTACGTTTTTCCCATGGGCAGGTGCTCGTCAAGGTATTATTGGCGACGGTCAAGTAGGAATTACGTCTTACGTTGTACCAAAAGGTGCAATGGAGTTTTGGGAAAATAGACTAGAAAAATTCGATGTTTCGTATACAAAAATGACTCGTTTTGGAGAGCAGTATTTAGAATTTGATGATTCGCATGGTTTGCATATAGAATTAGTTGAAAGAGAAGAAGGCGAATTAAATAATTGGAGTTTTGGAGAAGTTACACCAGAAGTAGCAATTAAAGGGTTTGGAGGTGCTGTTCTTTTATCTGCACAGCCTCAAAAAACAGCTGAATTGTTAGAACATATTATGGGTCTTGAGAAAATTGGAGAAGAGGGTGAATTTGTTCGATTCCGTTCTTCTGCTGACATTGGAAATATTATTGATTTGAAATTATCAACAATTGGTCGTGGCCAAATGGGTGTTGGCACAGTTCATCATATTGCTTGGAGAGCGAGTGACGACGCAGATCAACTAGACTGGAAAGAGCATGTGTCTCGTTTTGGATATCACGTAACTCCTGTACAAGACCGAAATTATTTTAACGCGATTTATTTTAGAGAACATGGTGAAATCTTATTTGAAATTGCAACAGATCCTCCTGGTTTCGCTCATGATGAATCGTTAGAGACGATGGGTGAGGAATTAAAGTTACCGGAACAATATGAACAACATAGAAAACAGATTGAACAAACGCTTTTACCATTTGAAGTGAGAAATTTAGATTAAAGTGATTGAGAGGGGAAAAGGATTATGATGAAACATGTTTTTCAAAAAGGAAAAGATACGTCAAAACCAGTGTTGTTATTACTTCATGGCACAGGTGGTAATGAATTAGATTTACTACCACTTGCAGAAATAATTGATCCGGAATCGGCGGTATTAAGCGTTAGGGGAAATGTGTTAGAGAATGGGATGCCGCGTTTCTTCCGCCGATTAGCAGAGGGCATTTTTGATGAAGAGGATTTAATTTTCCGTACGAAGGAATTAAATGAATTTTTAGATGAAGCGGCTAAAGAATATGAATTTGATAGAAACAACATTGTAGCTATCGGTTATTCGAATGGAGCAAATATCGCAGCAAGCTTATTATTCCATTACGAGAATGCATTAAAAGGTGCTGTGCTTCATCACCCAATGGTACCTAGAAGAGGAATGCAATTAGCAAATTTAGCAGGGAAATCTGTGTTTATTGCTGCTGGGACAAATGACCCAATTTGTTCATCAGCAGAGTCAGAGGAATTGAAGGTATTATTAGAAAATGCAAATGCAAATGTAACAATGCATTGGGAAAATCGAGGGCATCAATTAACAATGGGTGAAGTAGAAAAAGCAAAAGAGTGGTATGACAAAGCATTTTAAAAAAAGAAGCATCTGCTAACGATTAGCAGATGCTTCTTTTTTATTTAAGACTGGATTGCAAGATGAGATGAAGAAAGTGGCAACTGAATATCAACGATAGTACCTTTATTTAATTCGCTTGAAATGTGTAATTTACCATGATGTTCTTCAATTATTTTGTAACATATCATTAAACCTAGTCCTGTGCCTTTTTCTTTTAAACTATAAAATGGTTCACCTAAACGAGAGATACGATTTTCTGGGATACCGCAACCTTCATCCATAATGCGTATTAAGATAAAGGAATCTTCTACTGGTTTTGTTTGTATTAAAATATTTCCGCCATTTGGCATTGCTTCTATAGAATTTTTTAATATATTTATGAAAACTTGTTTTAATTGGTTACCATCACATTGAATATCATGTTTGTAATCAAAGTGATCCATAATGATATGAACACTATGCATAATAGCAGTCGGTAAAATAAATGTGACTACCTCTTCAATTAAAGTTTGTATGTTACAAGTTTGCATAGACAATACTTGTGGTTTAGACATTGCCATAAATTGACTCGTGATAGATTCCATTTGTGAAATTTCGCTTAACATCACATCGACATACCATTTATTTTCCTCATTTATTTCAGGGAGTAGTAATGTTAAAAAGCCTTTTAGAGAAGTGAGCGGATTTCGAATTTCATGGGCAATTCCAGCTGTCAGTTGTCCGACTACCGCGAGCTTTTCTGATTTTCTTAATAACTTTTCAGTTTCTTTTAGCTCGGTAACATCTCTTCCCATCACGATAAGACCTTTACGGGAACCGTCGGGATGATAAAGAGGGACTTTTGATATGCTTAAGATTAGGTCGGAATCATCCCTATGTATAATAAATTCTTCTCCATGAAGAATTTGCCCTTGTTGCCATGCGAGTTCATCAACTTTTTCACAGTGTAAAAAACCTTCTCGGTACGCTTCATTATATTGAATGAGTTCATTGTCCTTTTTTCCGTGATAAGGTACATGGTGGAAATTGAAACATGTAAGGGCGTAGTCATTTGCTTCAAGCCAACGGCCTTCATGATCCTTAAATATAACAAATGCAGGCATTGCATTCATTAATGTACGTAATCTCTTCTCACTTTCTTTTAATCTTTGTTCAATTCTTTCTGATTTTTCAAGAGGTTTCATTATTGCATATACACCGGTTAACCGATTTTTTGAAAAGATAGGAACTAGTTTTGTTATGACATCTAGTAAATAGCCGCCTTTATGATAAATAGATAGGATATACTCTTGTTGATTGTCCGCTTTAGTAGTTTTTATATATTGTAATACTTGCTCAGAAATATGAGCTTCTAAAATAGAGGTAATGTTTTTACGTTCTAATTCTAAAGAAGTGTAACCAAGTATTCTTTCAGCAGAAGGATTAATATGTAAAATAGTTCCCTCTAAATTGAGTGAAATAATACTATCAGGATTGTGTTCGAACAGAGATGCGTACATTTCTGTTAATGAACGATCGTGCATATGGTTTCGCAAACGTCCAGAAATGCTCGGATGACGTTTTCTTTGAGTTGATGAAATTTTTTTACGACTCATAATATTTCCTCCGTACAACTAGCATCTAAAAAGATTTGTCTATTCATAACTATAATATAGGTATAACCCATATTTCTATAAAAAATGAAGTTACAGAATTGAATTTATTTTCTTTTTTTACTAAAAACATAAAATGCAGTAATAAGAGAATCTTATATCGTTTTATTATTTCTTTGTAAGTTACATTGAAATGATTTTGTTATAACATAAGGGTAGAGGGGGGATGGAAAATGAAAAGTTATATTAGAGGGATTGATCACGTGCAAGTAGCTGCACCTGTAGGGTGTGAAGAAGAGGCACGTGATTTTTATGGGAATACAATTGGTATGGAAGAAATTCCAAAGCCAGAAGAGTTGAAAAAACGAGGTGGATGTTGGTTTAAGTGTGGAAATCAAGAAGTCCATATTGGTGTCGAGCAGAACTTTACACCAGCTAAAAAGGCTCATCCAGCTTTTTATGTGAATGAAATTAATGAATTTAAGCAAACGCTTATAGAGCAAGGTGTCAAAGTGATTGATGATTATGCACGACCAGATGTAATTCGATTTTACGTGTCAGATCCATTTGGAAACCGAATTGAATTTATGCAAAATAAAGACTAGGTGGATTCCCACCTAGTCTTTAACTTCTTCTGAAAAGTCCTAACACTTCTACAGTTTCTGTAATATTAACGAATGCATTCGGGTCGATTTCAGAAATTGTTAGTTTCATACTTGCTAATTCTTCACGAGAAACGACTGTCATAAGTACACGCTTTTTCTCGCTTGAATAAGCGCCTTCGCCATCAAGTAACGTTATTCCACGTACAACAGTTGAAAGAAGCTGTTTTTTCATTTTTTCTGCTTCATTTGTTACAATCATAAGTGTAACTTTACGATGTTTTGTATGAACAGCATCAATTACTTTACCAGTTACATAAATTGAAAGTAAGCTTGTAAGTGCAACATCCCAAGTGAAGAAGAATCCTGCGATTATTACAACGACTGTATTTAAAACAATAAGGAATCCGCCAAGTTTAATGTCTCGCTTGCGGGATAAAAGCATACCGATAATATCAAATCCACCAGTGGATCCATTACAGTTAAAAACAAGACCAATACCAGCTCCGGCGATGACACCTCCGAAGATAGAAGATAACAATGGATCTGTTGCTACGACTTTTACTGGAACGTAGTATAATGCAACAGATAATACAACTACAGAGACAACTGTGTTAAAAATTACTTTTTTTCCAAGACCTATGTACCCTAAAATAAGGATAGGTAAGTTTAATACAAAGTTAATAATGCCTGTGTTTACAGGGGTTACAATCCCTAAAATAATAGCAATTCCGCCAATTCCACTACTTAAAATTTTGTGGGGGATAAGGAAAAGATTAAAGGCAACCGCAATAATAATAGAACCGATAATAACACCAAGGAATCTGACCATTTCTTTCCCGTCCTTCACTGAAAAATTCATATTATTTCAAGATTATATATGATATTGAAAGTTTTGGGTGAAAACAGTTTATTTAGGTAAATTAGATTAATCAAAAGAATTTGAGTATTTTATCATTTGAAAGGGGATACAGTTGTGAAGATAAAAACATATCAACAGAAAAGCCCGTTGAAGCAAGAATGTGAGGATTCTTATTTTTGTAATAAAGAAAATAAGATTTATGGTGTATGTGACGGTGCAACACCACTTGTCCCGTTTCGTGATGAAAAGGGACATAATGGAGCATACATCGCTTCGCATTTATTTGCAAGTTATTTTACTGCATTACGAGAGAATCATAGTTTACAATTTGCAGTTGCCAAAGCAAATGAAGCATTGCAAAGCAAAATGTTAGAATATGAAGTAGACACGAGAAAAAAAGAGTATTTGTGGTGCACATGTATCGCGGCAGTCCAAATAGTTGGTGAGAAAATTGAATATGCGCAGCTTGGGGACTGTATGATTGTCGTAACTTTTCAAAATGGAACGATGCAAGTATTAACGAAAGACACAGTTGAAGGAATTAGTAAACGAGCAAAAAAGAAGAGGGAAGAAGATCGTAAAAAAGGATTATCTGTACCAGAAGAATATGTTTTTCAAGATGTTCGAGAACAGTTAAAATACAATCGTTATCTTGCAAATATGCCAAATGGTTATTCAGTTGCAAATGGAATGAAAGAAGCGATACATTATTTACAACATGGTGAATTACATACAGATGAAGTGAGTGGAATTTTTATTTGTTCAGACGGGTTATTTCACCCAGATTGGTCATTAGAACAAACCGTTGCATATATAAGAAAGAATAGTATAAACGAATATGTAGCAATCATTGAAGAGCTAGAAGGCGAAAAAAGAATAAGGCCAGATGATAAAACGATTATTATGATTGATTTTTAAGAGGAGGCAGTTCAAATGGAAATTAAATGTGTCAATCTAACATTTCAAGATGAATTAGTTCCTTTAGAAAAAGTAAATAAACTGATTATTCACCATACAGCTGAAGATGGATGGGACGTGTATAAAACGCATGAATTTCATCAAACTGTAAAAGGGTGGAGCGGGATTGGTTACAACTATTTTATCGAAAAGGACGGAACTGTAGTGGAAGGGCGAGGTTTACATATTGGAGCGCACGCGAAAGACCATAACCGTCATACAATTGGAATATGTATGACGGGAAATTTCGATAAATACGATCCCACTCCTGCACAAGTGAATGCATTATATTCTTTATGCAAAATGTTTATGAAGCAATTTGCTATAAAGAAAGAAAATATACTAGGTCATAGAGAGTTAGAAGGAGTTACAAAAAGCTGTCCTGGTAATCGTTTTTCTATGGTAGAGTTAAGGAAGATATTATCTTAAATATAGAGGAGTAACAGCGATGATGAATATAAAAATACCAAATGATAAAAAAGAAGAGCTTGTAGCGCAAATTCAGCAATTTTTCATGGAAGAAGATTTAGATGAAATTGGACGTTTCCAAGCAGAGCGTTTAATAGAAGAAATGATTAAATTAGTTGGACCATTTGCATACAATCAAGCAATTGGAGATGCAAGAAAGCTTGTAAGTGAGAAATTAACGAATATCGAAGAAGATTTATACGTGCTAGAGAAGAATGAAGGAAAATAAAAAAAGAGCCGATGGGCTCTTTTTTTATTTTTCTTTCTTGTGTTCTTTATATTCATGTACTTTTTCTTTCACATTACCAACTGTATCTTTAGCGGTGCCTTTCACCTTATCCCATTTTCCTTCAGCTTGTAACTTCTTATTGTCAGTTACTTTCCCGACAACTTCTTTTACTTCGCCCTTTACCTTATCAATGGCACCTTCTACTTTTTCTTTTAAACCGTGTTCGTGCTTAGTCATACATTTCTCCTCCTTGTAGTTTGATTAGAATTTTCTTTTCATATTGCAAGTTGAATGATGTATCTAGTAATAGCGTAACAAATTTAGTTTGAATATTCAAATGATTAACGGGATAGAAAAGGAATTGTCATAAAATGTTTAAAAATGTAACGGAAGGAGAAAGAAAGTAAATTATATGTCTTTTGCAGTCCATATCGATTTCGTATAAGCGATTTTCATATGGGCACGTTCCATATTATTTTGACTGCCGCTACCGAACCTTGCTTGTCCAACTATTAAAGTACAATTGGATTCAATAGCTGTCTTAATTCGTCTTTGAATTAATGCAGTGTGACAGCCTTTACGCTGAAATTCTGGCAAAGTAGCAGACGCAGTTAATGATGCGACACCTTTATTTATATACAGGACACCAATACCAGCAGGGATATTTTGAACTGCAGCTATGAAAAAATGCCATCCTGGTTCATTGTAAAGAATTTCGTTATTTTGGCGAACAGCATCTTTTGTAAAGGATGGCATATTAAATCCACGTACATATATGTCTGCAAAAATATCAAATTCATTTTCTTTTAGTTTTCGTATTGTAATATTAGAAGGAAGAAGTGATGAATCCTCTCTCGGTATACTATACAAAGCAGTATGGAAGCTAGATTGGTAAAAACCTTTTTGAGATAAGTATTGAAATAATTCAGGTGTACCTTGTGCTGGGGTAATTTCAAAACGACAAGGGATTTGTAGTGATTCATAATAAGAAATGATTGCATCAATCGCATCTGCATTTGTAATACCTTTTACCGTATTAAAAGCAGGACCGGCAATTATTTTTGATGAAAAGGCAGTGGCACTACCGAACTTTTTCATTTGCACTTGCATTGGATTTCCGATTATTGCTTGTAGTCCCTCTAATCTAGAAGAGAGCATATCAATTTCTGCATTTTCAATTTCTGTTGCTATATCGAGTGTCATAACAGTAGTCATAAAATTCCTCCATTAATAAATATCTTTCATAGTACATATACGATTTTTGTTTTGAGATTCCTGTTGTAATGTAAGAGAATAAGAAGTTTTTTGGAAGGGAAATGGAATTGAACTGTCGAAGGGAGTAGAAACAGATTAAAGGTGGTGCTCTCATGAAACAAAAAGCCGTGCAGACATGCTCTAATTGTGGTTCTCAAAACATAGGAGAAGGTGAGTTTGTCGGATATGCACAAATACGGAAAAAGGAAACGATGTTCACATCTTCACCGGTGGATGCTTATATTTGTACAGATTGCGGGAATATTCTTCTATTAAAAGTACGACATTATGAAAAGTTTAAGCAGAAGCCGTTATGATTATTGAGTAGTGGTTTTATTAGAAAAGTTAATAAGAGTAATATTTTACATATATATGAGTATGCCTCAGATAAAGAGATGAAAACATATACTGTACATAGTTCGTTATATGACACATAAAAATATATAGAAGAAATTGTGAGGCAGTAGGAGGAAGAAAAAACAGCTCCTCTTGGAATATTTCATATTTAAAACTCTTTTAAATGAATAAAGGAGTTTTTTTGTTTTTTATAACAATATTTACCTTTAATTGTTATAATTAGTTATTGAGAGAGGGTGGTTTATTAACGCCATAATCATAGAAGAATAATAGCTAAATCGTATACAAAACCACTATATAACACATTCGCAACCGTAAGTTGACAAAGTGCAACCGCGGGAAGATAGAGATAAGGGGAATGTTTACATACAATTTAGGTAAGAAAACAAAGGGGGACACACATATGGGATTTGGTGAAAAGCTTTTTAAATTAAGAAAGGAAAAGGGCCTTTCTCAAGAAGCATTAGCTGAAAAATTAAATACAACAAGGCAAGCGGTTAGTAAATGGGAAAACGGTCAAGGTTTTCCTGAAACTGAAAAGTTAATAATGATTGGAAATGTATTTGAAGTATCACTTGACTATTTATTAAAAGAAACTGCTGAGCAAAGTAACGAAAAGGAAAATGGTTATTATGTAAGTAAGGAAATGGCAGAAGGGTATGTAGTGTATGGACAAAAAATTTCTAAATATATTGCATTAGGATTTAGCTTGCTTATTTTATCTACAATACCGTACTTATTATTTAAAGAAAATGCAACAATGTCTACGTTTCTTGTCATTATCATTGCAGTGCTTGGGATCGGAGCAATGATGGCATCTGTAACGATAGAAGAGAGTCGATACAATGTATTGAAAAAGGAAGAACTACTATTTGATCAAAACTTTCTAAAAGAATTGACCAAAAGATATGCGACTATTAAGAAGAAGTATACGGCAGTAGTGATCGTTGGATTTTGTTTTATTGCAGCAGGAGCGATACCGTTTTTATTTGAGAAAAAACGAATTACTTCAGGAGAACTCGTACAGTATTATCCTTATTGTGTTGTACTTATTGCTATCGGAGTTTATCTTTTTGTACGTGTGTTAGGAGTGTTAGAGACGTATCGGATTTTAGTAGAAAATAAGGAATACAGTAATCGTTTTATTTTTAAATTGAAAAAGAAAGTAAGGAAAAAGGTAGATAGTTTATAAAAAATAAAAAACATGTTTCGAATCAATGTATTCAAAACATGTTTTTTATCGTTCTGAATTATTTCCAAAGAAATAATTCAGAAAATACAGAAAAATGTCGTAATCATTTGTAGAAGTCTGTTATAATAAACGAAAAAATGAAAACGTTTTAAAGGGGGACATAACCAATATGATGATGAATGTACCGCTAACAATTAGTTCTATGATGGAAAGAGCAGAGAAACTGTTTTCGAAGAAAGAAATTGTTTCACGGACACATGATACAGTTACAACGTTAACGTATAAGCAGTTAGGGGAAAGAACGAGAAGACTTTCCAGTGCGTTGAAAAAGCTTGGAATTAAAGAAAGTGAACGTGTAGGAACGTTAGCGTGGAACCATCATCGGCATGTGGAAGCGTATTTTGCTATTCCAGGTATTGCTTCTGTTTTGCACACAATTAATATTCGTTTATCTCCTCAACATATTTCATACATTATTCAGCACGCAGAAGATCGAATTTTACTTATAGATGAAGATCTCGTACCACTTGTTGAAAATATTCAATCACAATTATCAACTGTACAAGCTTACATTATTATGACTGATAAAGATGAACTCCCAAATACGGCGCTGAAGCCTGTATATCATTATGAAAAGCTATTAGAAGAAGGCGATCCAAATTTCCAATTTGTAAAAGATATTGATGAAAATACACCTGCTGGTATGTGTTATACGTCAGCGACTACAGGAAATCCAAAAGGTGTTGTATATACGCATCGTAGTACTGTATTACACTGTATGGCACTCGGTTTAGCTGATACAGCTGCTTTATCGGAAAGTGATGCAGCAATGGCAATCGTCCCGATGTTTCATGTGAACGCTTGGGGACTTCCTTTTGCGGCTACTTGGTTTGGATCAAAACAAGTTCTTCCTGGACCGATGTTTACTCCGAAAATTTTATTAGAGATGATTCAATCAGAAAAAGTGACGTTAGCTGCTGGTGTGCCGACAATTTGGCTCGGTGTATTACAAGAGTTAGAAAATAATAGTTATGATTTATCTAGTATGACGAGAATACTATGTGGTGGTGCAGCCGCGCCGAAAAGTGTTATTAAAGCATTTGAACAGAAACACAATGTTCCGTTCATACATGCATATGGTATGACTGAAACGAGTCCACTCGTAACACTTGCACGTTTAAAAAGT
Organism: Bacillus sp. FG16; assembly: GCF_057809515.1. Lineage (NCBI taxonomy): Bacteria > Bacillati > Bacillota > Bacilli > Caryophanales > Bacillaceae > Bacillus > Bacillus sp. FG16. Next base: position 42,894 of record NZ_JBMDKC010000006.1, on the reverse strand, counting down.
TATGAAACGGAATTATCGTATGAAGAGCAACTAGAAACTCGCTCCAAACAAGGATATCTTGTACCTGGTGTCGAGATGAAAGTAGTCGGTACAAATGGTGAAGTGAAGTGGGATGGTACTGAGATGGGAGAATTATGTTTACGAGCACCTTGGATCGCTGAAAGCTATTATAACGATGATCGTACTGTCGAAGGTTTTCGCGATGGATGGTTATATACTGGTGATGTTGTCACAGTGGATGAGGAAGGTTGCGTGAAAATTGTTGACCGTACGAAGGATGTTATTAAAAGCGGGGGAGAATGGATTTCTTCGGTCGATCTTGAAAATGCTTTAATGGCACATGATGCTATATTTGAAGCGGCTGTCGTTGCAGTTCCTCACCCTCAGTGGCAAGAGCGACCAATTGCCTGCGTTGTTCAAAAGAAAAATAGTACGGTTACAAAAGAAGAAATATATGAGTTTTTAAAACCACAGTTTGCGAAGTGGTGGTTGCCAGACGATATTGTCTTTATGGAAGAAATACCGAAAACATCTGTTGGGAAGTTTTTAAAACAGGCGCTTCGGAAAGAACTGGAGCATTTGCATAGAGAGAAATAAGTGAACTTCTATTTGTAAACTCTAATACATTAAAGGTTGACAAAAGAGGGGTGGAAAGATAATATAATTTTTGTGATATGTTATCTAAAAACAATTTTAAGTTTACAAATAGGAGAAGCAAATATGAATACAAAAAATTTAGTTTTCGTCGCTTTATTTAGTTCTATTATGGGAGTGTTAGGGTTAATACCTCCGATTGCTCTTTCTATTACACCAGTTCCAATTACATTGCAATCACTCGGTGTTATGCTTGCGGGTGGGTTGTTAGGATCACGTTTAGGTGCGTTAAGTCAGCTTATTTTCTTACTTATTGTAGGAGTTGGAGCACCATTACTTGCTGGTGGACGCGGTGGCCTTGGTGTATTTGTTGGACCAAGTGCAGGATATTTACTTGGTTACATCATTGGGGCGTTTGTTATTGGTTATTTAATTGAGCGTTTACGTGAAGTTTCTATTATAAAAGTATTATGTATTAATATAATTGGTGGTATTTTCGTAGTTTATGTATTTGGTATTACTGTACAAGCGTTCTTAATGGATGTTTCTGTATGGGAGACAATGAAAGTGAGTGCTGTGTTTTTACCAGGGGATTGTATAAAAGCAATTATTGCGGCAGTTCTCGTAACAAAATTACATCGTTCATTGAAACATATTATTACGCCCGCTTTAAAGAATGGAAAATATACAAATGCGGGATGATAAAGGGAAGAAACACGTTAATTGCGTGTTTCTTTTTATTATTTTTGTAAAGAAAGGACGTCTCATATGGGGATTACAAAAGAATATAAAAAGCATGCCTCTTTACAACCAAATAAAATAGCGATAAAGGAAAATGATAGAGTTTTAACATATAAAGAGTGGTTCGAATCAGTTTGTAAAGTAGCAAGCTGGTTAAATGAAAAAAAATCGAAGAATAAAACGATAGCAATCCTATTAGAAAATCGTATAGAGTTTTTACAACTATTTTCTGGTGCCGCTATGGCCGGGTGGGTTTGTGTTCCGTTAGATATAAAGTGGAAACAAGATGAGCTCAGAGAAAGAATTGAAATTAGTAATCCGGATATGATTGTGACAGAACCATATAAGGTGAATGATCTATTGGATGAAGAAGGAAGAGTAATTGAAATTGATGAGTGGAAAAGAATGATAGAGAAATATCTTCCTACATATTCCACTGTAGAAAGTGTACAACATGCTCCTTTTTATATGGGATTTACATCAGGATCAACAGGAACAGCAAAAGCATTTTTACGTGCACAACAATCGTGGGTTCATAGTTTTGATTGTAATGTACATGACTTTCATATGAAAAGGGAGGATTCGATTTTAATAGCTGGGACGCTCGTTCATTCTCTTTTCTTATACGGGGCAATAAGTGCATTATATGTAGGACAAACGGTGTACATTATGAGAAAGTTCATTCCAAATCAAGTACTAGATAAGTTAGAAACTGAAAATATATCAGTTATGTATACAGTTCCGACAATGCTTGAATCTTTATATAAAGAAAGTAGATTAATAGAAAATAAAGTGAAAATTATTTCGTCAGGAGCGAAATGGGAAGCTGAAGCGAAAGAAAAAATAAAGAATATATTTCCTTATGCGAAAAGATATGAATTTTATGGTGCATCAGAGTTAAGTTTTGTAACAGCACTAGTCGATGAAGAAAGCGAAAGAAGGCCAAATTCAGTAGGAAAACCTTGTCATAATGTGCAAATTCGAATATGTAATGAAGCAGGCGAAGAAGTACAAAAAGGTGAAATAGGAACTGTTTATGTGAAAAGTGATCAGTTTTTTATGGGATACATAATAGATGGGGTTTTAACACGGGAGTTGAATGCAGAAGGCTGGATGACAGTGCGAGATGTAGGCTATGAAGATGAAGAAGGCTTTATATATATTGTTGGTAGAGAGAAGAATATGATTTTATTTGGAGGAATTAATATTTTCCCAGAAGAAATAGAAAGTGTATTACATGAACACCCAGCTGTAGATGAAATAGTTGTAATTGGTGTGAAAGATAGTTACTGGGGTGAAAAGCCCGTCGCGATCGTAAAAGGAAGTGCTACAAAGCAACAATTAAAGAGTTTTTGCTTACAACGATTATCTTCGTTTAAAATACCGAAAGAATGGCATTTTGTAGATGGAATACCTTATACAAATAGTGGGAAAATCGCTCGTATGGAAGCAAAAAGTATGATTGAAAACCGGGAGAAGATATATGAATAGAGCGGTTATTGTAGAAGCGAAAAGGACGCCCATTGGTAAGAAGAATGGGATGTTTAAAGATTATGAAGTTCAGCAATTAGCAGCGCCGCTTCTTACGTTTTTAAGTAAAGGAATTGAGAGAGAGATAGACGATGTTATATTAGGGAATGTTGTTGGACCGGGAGGGAATGTTGCAAGATTATCTGCTTTAGAGGCAGGACTTGGCTATTATATTCCTGGTGTAACGATTGATCGGCAATGTGGTGCTGGATTGGAAGCGATTCGCACCGCATGTCATTTCATTCAAGGCGGGGCAGGTACTTGTTATATCGCAGGAGGAGTAGAGAGTACAAGTACGTCACCTTTTCAAAAAAGAGCACGATTTTCACCTGAAACAATTGGTGATCCTGACATGGGAGTAGCGGCTGAATATGTTGTGGAGCGTTATAACATAACGAGAGAAATGCAAGACGAGTACGCTTGTCTTAGTTATAAGCGGACACTGCAAGCGTTAGAAAAAAGATATATACATGATGAAATATTTTCTTTTAATGGATTATTAGATGAATCTATAAAGCTAGAAATGAATTATGAACGAATCATTAAAAGAACAAAGCCCGCATTTTTACAAAATGGTACAGTAACGGCAGGTAATTCATGTGGTGTAAATGATGGGGCATGTGCCGTTCTTGTTATGGAAGAGGGGAAAGCTCGGAAATTAGGTTATAAACCTGTTCTTCGTTTCGTTCACAGTGCTGTGGTTGGAGTGGATCCTAATCTCCCGGGAACGGGTCCAATATTTGCGGTGAATAAATTATTAAATGAAATGAATGTAAAGGTAGAGGACATCGATTATTTTGAAATAAATGAAGCGTTTGCTTCAAAAGTTGTAGCTTGTGCAAATGAATTACAAATTCCTTACGAAAAATTAAATATAAATGGTGGTGCAATTGCGCTCGGTCATCCGTACGGTGCATCTGGATCTATGCTTGTAACACGCTTGTTTTATCAGGCGCAAAGAGAGTCTATGAAATATGGAGTTGCTACATTAGGAATTGGAGGTGGGATAGGGATTGCGCTATTATTTGAGAAAGTAGAAGACTAGCGAGGTAACTAGTTTTCTACTTTTTGAGGAATATAAACATTACTACCAGGCTTCGCTTTCATTTCGTTCCAAGCAGCAATCGCATCAGCTTTTGCTTTCCCTTTATTATTTGGATCTTCGAAAAAGTCACGAGTAAAGCGATTGTATTCAAATTGTGCACCGATAGTTGTTTTGTATGTAGGGTCTTTTTTTCGTTCGTTTTCTTCATGCCAAAAAGCTACCGCGTCTTCATATGTTTTTCCAACATTCTCTTTGAAAAATTTTTGAAGAGCTACTGTAAAGCGGAAGTTTGCTCCGATTTTTTCTTTGAAAAAAGCACGAACATCTTCGCTACAGCGGTGATTTTTAGTAATAATCGTTTGAAGAGAAAGGTCTTTATAGGATAGGGAAGCTTTAGTAACCTTTTGAACAGAGCTGTTTTTTAATATTTTACCAGTAGTTAAATAATGTGAGATACGCTCGGTTATCTCGATCTTAGAGCCACTAGCTGGAAAATCATGTTCACGACAAAATGTTTGCAGTTCTGCTTTTAACCAATAATAGTTTTGGAAATCTTCAAGTGATATAGACTTAGTTAAAGGTGGACGCATGAATATAACAACTTCTTTCTTCCATAATTTCCTTTAATTATAAAACGTATGTTCTTTTTGTGGAAGGATTAATTTGTAAATTTAATAGGGAAGGAGATTATATATGGAAAATGTAATGCAAGTTCGAGTTACGGGAATTTTAATTGAAGATGAAAAAGTATTGCTAGTAAAGTAAAGAGTTGCTAATAGAAATTGGTCTTTACCTGGAGGAAGAGCAGAGAATGGCGAAACGTTAGAGGAAGCAATGATTCGAGAAATGAGAGAAGAGACAGGGTTAGAAGTTAACATTCAGAAGCTACTCTATGTTTGTGATAAACCAGATGCTCGCCCGTCTTTATTACATATAACGTTTTTGCTTAAAAGGATTGAAGGTGAAATTATGCTACCTTCTAACGAGTTTGATCATAATCCAATTCATGATGTGCAAATGGTGCCGATTAAAGATTTAAGTCATTATGGTTTTTCGGAAACTTTTATCAATCTTATAAGTGAAGGTTTTGTAAATGCAGGGAGTTATCAAGGTTTGAAACAAAATATAGGTCTGTAAATATAGGGGAAGGATAGCCGTTCGCTATCCTTCATAACATGTTTTAAACTGCTGACTGTAAAGAAGAAACAAGCTGATTTAAAAATTCATCTCCGCTCATAATTGCTTTCCCGCCACCGCGAGCACTCTTCTTATTTCCGCCACCTTTTCCTTCGATTGTAGGAAGAGCGTCTTTTAAAAGAGCATTCATATCGAGTGATACTGATTTTCCGCAAGCGAGAATACATTGTAGTTTGTCATCATTTTCGATGACGAAATACGTAATTGCATGCTCTTGTTGTTCTGTAATAATAGCGGAAAGCTTTGCGATTTCTTGCATAGAACGATTTGTAAATACTTTAGAAATAAGTATGTCAGCATGAATTTTTATAGGCTGTAGAAGTAGTTCATTTGCCTCTGCAAATAATAATTTTTCATTCATTGTTTGTATTGCTTTTTCGTTTTCTTTTTGAGAAGTAAGCAGTTGCGCCACTTTTGCTGGAATATCAGTTTCGCTACTGTTTAATTGTTTAGAAACATCTTTCATAATTTGTTGCTGTTGTCCCATTAATTTAAGTGTACGCCAACCAGCGATAAACGTTAAGCGTATACCACCTTTATTGCGCTCCCATCCTAGTACTTGAATAGGACCAACTTCACCAGTTCGTTTCGGATGCGTTCCACCACAGCCGTTGTAGTCAAAGTTTTCGATAATAACAACCCGTATATTTTCTGTCATAGTCGGTTCTTTACGAAGGGGCAACGTTTTCGCTTCTTCTAAGTCCATCCACTGGATGCTGATTGGATGGTTTTCAAAAACAATTTTGTTTGCAATTTGTATTGCTTTTTCAACCGTTTCTGCATGAAGATTTTCTGTTTCTAAATCAATTGTTACTGTTTCTTTACCAAGATGGAATCCAATTGTAGGCATGTTAAAATGGTCCCAAAAAGCAGCAGATAAAATGTGCTGAGCTGCATGTTGTTGCATATGATCAAAACGGCGCTCCCAATTGATTTTACCTTCTACGTCTTCTGTATGTAATTGTTCTGCAATGTAGTGACGAATTTCTCCGTTTATCTCTTCTACATTGATTACATTGATATCATTTAATGTACCAGTATCATATGGTTGTCCGCCACCTGTCGGATAAAATGCTGTTTCATTCAAAACAACGTATAAGTTACCGTCTTTATCATAATCTTGCTTTATAATTTTAGTAGTAAAGTCTTGCTTATAAGCGTCAGTGTAATATAATTTGTGCTCCAATTTTCTTTCTCCCCTCGCATTAACTAGTTTCATTGTAATGCAATTGAAATTAGTTTCCTAATATTTCAGAAGAAAGAAACTATTTTTAGAATTTTCTTGCTATAATAAGGGAAAGAAAATGCGGGGGTGGAATAAATATGTTATATGAAAACGGCGTAGATAAACTGCTTAGTTTAAGTAGAAATATTTCCGAATTATATCGAGAATTAAACGAAATGACCCGGATTTTAACGGATTGTAATCGAGAAAGTGTGAAGTTTGATCGATTATATGTAAAAGAGTTACTTTGGAAGAAAGAAGATGTAATAGAGAAATATGACCAGCTACTTGTACAACTTTGTATTAACGAATGCTTTGATCTAAAAAGTGTCATTACAGGGGAATATAAGTATACATATGAAGAAGTAGAAAACATAGTTTTACAATTTAATGAAAAGTATAATGTCGCAATCTTAATTAAAGATGTGTGTAAAGAATTACAGTTCACATATGGAATTGATATGGACATAACGAGAACAACTCGGGTATCAACAGCTCAAGTATAGAAAAAGGAAAAGAAAGCAGATCCTTTGCTTTCTTTTTTTTGTGAAAATAGAGAGAGTAGGTTTAACGATGAAGGGGAAGTTACAGCATATTCATCCGCTTGGAATGAGTATTATTTTAGGGACATTGTTTGCTAGGTTTGCAACTTCAATGAGTATCCCTTTTTTAGCGATTTATTTAACGACTGTTAAAGGTGTATCAGCTGGAATGACTGGTGCTATTATCGGAACGAGTGCACTTGTTGGTGTTTTTGCTAGTTTTATCGGAGGGAATTTATCAGATCGATTTGGCCGGAAAACGATTATGCTCTGGTCCATGATCGTTTGGGTTTTTGTGTTTATAGGTTTTTCACTTGCGGATCATGTTTTAAGTTTCTTTTTATTAAACGCTTTAAATGGATTATGTAGGTCGTTTTTTGAGCCAACATCAAGAGCATTATTATCAGATTTAACAAAGCCTGAGTATCGGTTACTCGTCTATAACTTACGATACGGTGCAATAAATGTTGGAGTTGCAATTGGACCAATTGTTGGATTACAGATTGGAAGTGCAAAATCAACAATTCCTTTTTTAGTAGCAGCTGGGGTATATATTCTATATACAGTTATATTAGCGTTCCAATTTAAGAAGTATCCAATGGAAAAAAAGAAAGTGAGTACAGAAAAACCTGTTACAATGCTAAATGCAATACGTATATTGCGAAAAGATATAGTATTTTTAGTTGCTTTAGTCGGTATTATTTTGAGTAATTGCGGTTTTTCACATTTAACGACGACAGTATCTCAATATTTTGCAAATGCACATATATTTGAGGATGGGGTGAAGCTATTCTCATATATGCTCGCTTTAAATGCAATTGTTGTAGTGATTATCCAATACCCTGTTATTCAAATGTGCAAAAAGTATACACCGTTAACATCAATTATGGTTGGGACTTTATTTGTGAGCGGGGGATTATTTGGCTTTGGAATAGTAGAATCTATGCTAGGTGCTGCCGTTTGTACAATTATTTTTACAATTGGAGAAGTCTTAATGTTTTCGATGACGGATGTATTTATTGATGATATTGCTGTTGCACATCTAAAAGGAACATACTTCGGTGCGATGGGCTTTTCGGGAATTGGAGCAGTAATAGGTCCGTGGTTCGGAGGAGTACTTCTCGATTACTACGGGTACCAAAATGGATTTATTGTCTTTTCAGCGCTAGCTATATTTTCAACTGTAGCATTTCCTGTGCTTGTAGTTACAAAGGGTTTATTGAAAAAAAGAGATGATAGAAATTGTAATTTAGAATTACATGCGAAATAAAATAAGCCCCAGCAGACGACTGGGGCTTATTTTTGTATTCATCCCGCTATTTGTATTTGCGGGCAGTAAAACTCCTATTGATTAAAGTTTCACTTTATTTTAATTCTCAATTTGAAAAAGAACTTTTTTTTCATGTTTATTAGCAACTTCATTTTTCGAAATATGAATGGCTAAATATCCATTCTCTAAGCAGGCCAGCATCTTCTTGTAAATAATAGTAGCGGGTAAAGGAATGATCCGCTGCAAAGAACTATTATTATGAAGTATGCAAATATTTAGGCCTGTCTCCATCTTTTTAATAACTACATTTTGTTCGGATACATTTGGTACATCTGTTTCCAAAATATACTCTTGTTCAGTTTCACAAAGGTCAATATGAATTTGATTTGGGAAACTAAAGTTACTACAAGAATCGGAACAAAATTGATCCATCCATTCTTCGAAACCATCAACATGAAAAAGACAATCCTTCTTTTTCTTGCCCATGTAAGACACCCTCCGTAAAATCTCAATTCATATCATGTTATGCATGAATGAAACAGAGGTGAAGAATAAATGATGAAATACAAACATTTTATGTTGAATGTGCATGGTATGTGAATGTTTTTATTACATATCATGATGTGAATGTTTTTTTTGGCGTGAATGGTTACGGTTTTTTACTTTATGAGATCCGCTTAATGGTTCAGGTTGTCCTTGTTTTTCTTTTGATTCACGGTTGTTTTTACCCATTGTATATGACACCTCCTCTTTCTTTTTAGAATGAGAGAAGTTGGCGATTTTATACGAGAATGTTTTTAGAAAAAAAGGTAAAGATAAAGGGGACTAACAATTATAGAAAGGGGATTATATAATGCCATATCATAAAGATAAGCAACAAGCCTTTCAAGCGGCACAGCAAGGAGTTACACAAGCAGAAAATGCATTTAATAATATTGTGAAAAATGACCCTAACTACGGTCATGATTTAAAAGAGTTACGCCAAGAGGTTCAGGAAGCATATGAACAAATTCAAAATGCACTAGAGGTAGCTTCAGAAACACAACGTCCACAACTTGAGCAATATGAAAATAATCTCCAAAATATAATGCGAAATGTAGATCAATTAGAAAAGTAAATAAGGTTGTTGTCTATTCGACAACCTTGCTGCTTTAGTGAACGTTATGTTAAAACAGAAAATTCTTTTAATAGTTTTTTCTTTATTATGCGCAGTACATATATTTCAAGTGGAAAAAGTGGAAGCGAAAATGTTGCTCAGAAAAGAGTTAGAACCAACTGGTTATGTAACATGGGAAGTACCTAATAATGAAAAAATCATTGCAATTACATTTGATGATGGGCCAGATCCAACGTATACACCACAAGTTTTAGATTTATTACGTCAATATAAGGCGGAAGCGACATTTTTTATGATTGGATTTCGAGTTCAGCGTAATCCATATTTAGTGAAGCAAGTGTTAAAAGAGGGACATGAAATTGGAAATCATACGATGAATCATTTGTACGCAAGTAATTCGTCAGATGAAAAATTAGAAAATGATATTTTAGATGGAAAGAAATTTTTTGAAAAATGGGTGAAAGAACCTTTGCTATTCCGTCCTCCTGGCGGATATATTAACGATGCTGTATTTAAAACAGCGAAAGAGGCTGGCTATCAAATTGTTCTATGGTCGTGGCATCAAGACCCACGTGATTGGGCAAATCCAGGGGTTGAATCCATTGTAAATCATGTAGTGAAAAATGCTAAAAGTGGCGATATTGTATTGTTACATGATGGAGGAAATGATCGTAGTCAAACGGTAGCAGCGCTAGCAAAAATTTTACCTGAGCTGAAAAAGCAGGGCTATCGATTTGTAACGGTTTCGGAATTACTACGTTATAAACATTAGAAAAAATCCCAAAAGGAAAATAGACCTTTTGGGATTTTTCTTTACTGGTTCTTTTTACGTTTCTTATTATTTTGTCGCTCTGCTGGAGTTAAAGGCTCGTTTGCAAATTCTTCATTGTAACCAGTTCCTTGTCCTTGTGCAGATGCAGGATTCATTCCTGAAATAGTATGATTTGCTTTTCTTTTACCCATTTTATTTCACCTCTATAATATTTTTTGTATGTTGAATGATGAGCAGTTCATAGTATGTATGAACTGTAAGTAAACCGCTAATAGAGCACTTTACTTTATGATAATAGTATTCATAAGGAGCATGAAAGCTATTCAAATTTAGAAACATAAAGAAAACTTATGATAATCTATAAGTTTCTTATTATTTACTTATTTAGAAAGTTGTAATAAGATATTATCGTAAGGTATTGAAAAGTTTGTCTACATTTTATATTCAGACAACTTAGTCACGTTTAACAGGGGGGAAACATAATGGTCAAACATAATCCATTTCAATCACGTGCAACTTTTGAAGTAGATGGAAAAACGTATCATTATTATGATTTGAAAGCGCTTGAAAATGCAGGGGTTGGCAACGTATCTCAATTACCATATTCCGTGAAAGTTTTACTTGAATCAGTACTTCGTCAAGTAGATGGACGTGTAATCACAGAAGAGCATGTTACAAATTTAGCGAAATGGGGAACGAAAGATGTGCAAGATATCGATGTTCCATTTAAACCATCTCGTGTAATTTTACAAGATTTCACTGGTGTTCCAGCTGTTGTTGATTTGGCTTCGCTTCGTAAAGCAATGGCAGACATGGGTGGGGATCCTGACAAAATTAATCCTGAAATTACTGTAGACCTTGTAATTGACCACTCTGTACAGGTTGATAGAGCGGGTACGGCAGACGCGCTTGCATTCAACATGGACTTAGAGTTTAAACGTAATGAAGAACGTTATAAATTTTTAAGCTGGGCACAAAAATCATTTGATAACTACCGTGCAGTTCCACCAGCTACAGGCATTGTACACCAAGTAAACCTTGAATATTTAGCACCAGTTGTTCATGCTGTGAAAAATGCTGAAGGTGACTTAGTTGCATACCCAGATTCATTAGTTGGAACAGACTCACATACAACAATGATTAACGGTATCGGCGTTCTTGGATGGGGCGTTGGTGGTATTGAAGCAGAAGCAGGAATGCTTGGACAGCCTTCATACTTCCCAGTACCTGAAGTAATCGGTGTGAAATTAACTGGCACACTTCCAAGTGGTACTACGGCAACAGACGTTGCATTAAAAGTAACACAAGTATTACGTCAAAAAGGTGTAGTTGGTAAATTTGTTGAGTTCTTCGGTAATGGACTAAAGAGTATGCCTTTAGCTGACCGTGCAACAATTTCAAATATGGCACCAGAATACGGCGCAACTTGTGGATTCTTCCCAATCGATGATATTTCATTAGAATACTTACGTTTAACAGGTAGAGATGAAGAGCAAATTCGTATTGTTGAAGAATACTGTAAAGCGAACGGTTTATTCTATACAGCAGACAGTAAAGATCCAATCTACACTGATCTTGTTGAAATTGATTTAAATACAATCGAATCTAACCTTTCTGGACCGAAACGCCCACAAGATTTAATTCCACTTTCAGATATGAAAGATGCGTTCCACAAAGCTGTATTAGCACCAGTTGGAACACAAGGGCTTGGATTTAATGAGCAAGAGTTCGATAAAGAAGTGAAGGTTACATTAGAAGATAAAGAAGTAACGATGAAAACAGGTGCAATTGCAATCGCTGCAATTACAAGCTGTACAAATACATCAAACCCATACGTATTAATTGGGGCAGGTCTAGTTGCGAAGAAAGCAATTGAAAAAGGACTTGTAGTACCTGAGTACGTAAAAACATCATTAGCACCAGGATCTAAAGTTGTTACTGAGTACTTAGATAAATCAGGTTTAACAACATATTTAGACCAATTAGGTTTCCAAACAGTTGGTTACGGCTGTACGACTTGTATCGGTAACTCTGGTCCATTAGCGCCAGAATTAGAAGAATCAATCGCAGCAAACGACTTACTAGTAACATCTGTTTTATCTGGTAACCGTAACTTTGAAGGTCGTATTCATCCTCTTGTAAAAGCAAACTACTTAGCATCACCACCACTTGTTGTGGCATATGCACTTGCAGGTACTGTTGATATTGACCTGAAAAATGATGAAATCGGTAAAGATGCAAATGGCAATGCTGTTTACTTCAACGATATTTGGCCATCAGCTAAAGAAATTGAAGATGTAGTTCAAAGTGTTGTTACATCTGAACTGTTCAAGAAAGAATATGCACAAGTATTTAACAGCAATGAGCGTTGGAATGAAATCCAAACTTCAAACGAAGCTTTATATACTTGGGATAATGATTCAACATACATTCAAAACCCACCATTCTTTGAAGGTTTATCTAAAGAGCCAGGTGAAGTTGAAACGTTATCAGGTTTACGCATAGTTGGTAAATTTGGTGATTCTGTAACGACAGACCACATTTCACCAGCAGGTTCAATTGGTAAGCACACACCAGCTGGACGCTACTTATTAGAAAACGGCGTACAACCAGTTGACTTTAATTCTTACGGTTCTCGTCGTGGTAACCATGAAGTTATGATGCGTGGTACATTTGCAAACATCCGTATTAAAAACCAAATCGCACCAGGCACAGAAGGCGGATATACAACATATTGGCCAACTGGTGAAGTAACATCTATCTATGATGCTGCTATGAAATATAAAGAAGATGGAACAGGTCTTCTAGTTGTTGCTGGTAAAGATTACGGTATGGGAAGTTCTCGTGACTGGGCTGCGAAAGGTACTAACTTATTAGGTATTAAAGCAGTAATCGCAGAAAGCTTCGAACGTATTCACCGCAGTAACTTAGTGTTAATGGGTGTATTACCACTTCAATTTAAAGATGGCGAAAGTGCTGAAACGTTAGGTCTTGTTGGTAACGAGTCATTTGAAATCCAAATTGACAAAACAGTTAGACCACGCGATCTTGTAAAAGTAGTTGCAACTGATTTAGATGGCAACGAAAAACAATTTGAAGTAGTAGCTCGTTTCGATAGTGAAGTTGAAATTGATTACTACCGTCACGGTGGTATTCTGCAAATGGTTCTTCGTGAGAAAATTGAAGAGTCAAAAGTGTCGAACTAAATAATTGAAATGAAAAATAAGGAAGCTAACAATAGTTAGCTTCCTTATTTTATGGAAAGGGATGAAACCATATGGTTTCATCCCTTTCTTTTTACTACGAAAAGTGGAGGGAACGTCATGAAAGAATATAAAAGAATATTGTTGCCGTTACGAAAAGAGAAAATATTAGTAATGGCAGCTGTATGTAGTGGGATAATTGCTGCCATTTTAAACTTATCACGCCCAATTTTCATGGGATTAATTGTAGACAATCTTATTCAAAGGGAGCTAAAAGGTGCGTATTTATATATAGCTTTGTTTGCGGGTATTCGCTTTTTAATGTGGACGAACAATCTTTTATTTGATTATATAAGCTCAAAAGCGAGTCAACGTATATTACAAACGAAACGTATAGAATTATTGCGTCACTATTTCTCATTACCGTTTGAAGAGAGCGAGAAGATTAAGCAAGGGGAGTTAGAAACTTTGGTCGTATCTGATATTCCGAACTGGGTCAGATTATATGGTTCTATATTAATAGAGTATATACACGCTATTGCCCAATTTATTGGAGCTTTCATAGCACTACAACATATAGATATACAGTTTATATTGTGGGTAACTCCGTTTTTATTTTTAAGTGCAATTGTTCCAATACTGATGGGAGAAAAGGTAAGGGATATTGCAAGCATTGCTCAAAAAAATCAATCGAGTGTTGTAGAGATGGTGTCACAGTTTGTAAAGGCTATACAAGATTTACGTAGTTTACAAAAAGAAAAATGGGCCATTCGCTTATTTAAAGGAGTAACGGCACAATCTTATAAATCGGAAGTAAAGAAGACGATGATGCAACATTGCATTGGAGTAGTTGGAACAGTGATTGAAACAGGAGCATATATCGTTGTTCTCATTGTAGGCGCACAAAAAATAATGAAAGGGGAAATGGAAGTTGGTTCACTCGTTGCAGTGTTAGCTACAATTGAAATGCTCTTTTTCCCAGTCCGTTACGTGGGCGATTTATTAATGATGACACAAGTTGCAGTCGCTTCGGCAAATAGAGTTTTTTCCTTTTTAGATAAAAGAATGGCAGATAGTAATGTAGAAAGAGCGATGGGGATGAGGATAACAAATGTTTCATTTCAGGAGAATGATAAAGAGAAATGCAGAATTCATAATATTGATTTGCAAATTCGTCCTGGTGAACTCGTTATTATTGTGGGAGAAAGCGGTGCAGGAAAAACAACGCTTTTAAAATTAATGACAGGTTTGTATAAACCATCTAACGGTAGTGTTGTTTATTATGGTCAAAAGGCTCGAATGACTACAGTGTGGCAAGAACCTCGTTTCTTTCGGACGACAGTAAAAGAGAATATGTATTTCCGGGAGGAGTATTTAGAAAACGAATTAGAAAAAAATATTGACCTTATAAATATGAAGCCGATAATTAGAAATTTACCTAAGGGGATTCAAACTGTACTACATAAAAGTGGAGAAGAGCTTTCGGGAGGAGAAAGAAAACGTCTTGCATTATTACGAGCAATTGGTTCAAATCCGAATCTTATTATTTTAGATGAACCGACTGCGGGGTTAGATCCGAGTAATCAAGAAACTGTTTGGAATATGATTGAAGGACTAGGAAGAGATGTAACGAGAATTGTGGCAACACATGATGTAGAGAAAGTGATACTAGCGGATCGTGTTGTCATAATGAGAGAAGGAAGTATTATTGCATGTGGAAGTCCTGAAAAATTAATAAATAGTCATTCATTTTGAAAGAGATGTGAATAAAGATAAGAGCAGTGCCCTTATCTTTATTCAACATCATTTATTTGATATTGGATAGATTCTGAATGATTTAGATCTACATTAAAAGTAGCAGTCATAAGGAAAGTTGCAATTCCAAGGATTAAGAAAAGGACGAATGAGACTAGAGAGATATAAAGACAAATACGCCCTACTTTCTTCTTTTCAAGATCGTTACTAAAGAGTGAAATGATCCATGTAATAATACCGATTGGGTATAAAAGAAAACTAAGAATATATAATGTTATTTTTTCGAATGAATTCATAAAAAATCCCCCTTTTGTTGAAGTTTATATAACTACGAAAGTAAAAAGGTGAATGGGCCCATTAGAAGATAAACAACACCTCATCTGTTTTTCTAATTATATGATAAAAAGGAAAAGATTACACTTTAAATAAGAATATTCTAATTATTTAGACTCTGAATATTTCCAAGCTTGTCCGTATAAGCTAAAATAAGGTATATAGTATTTGAGTAATTAAGTTATAAGAAGATAAATACGTTAGGGTGATATAACATGTGGCGGAAGCTTACGATTATTGTAGTGTTACTTTGTTTAGCGGGATATGCAGCTTATGAACAGTTTGGTAAAAAAGAGCAGGTGGTACAAGGGGAGCAAGAACAAAGTGAAGCTGCTATGAAAGAGATGATTGCAAGTAATGGTATTGAAATAGGAAAGAGTGCGCCAGACTTCGAATTAACGAAGTTAGATGGAACGAATGTAAAGCTATCAGATTTAAAAGGAAAGAAAGTGATTTTAAACTTTTGGGCAACGTGGTGTGGACCTTGCCAACAAGAAATGCCGGATATGGAGGCTTTCTATAAAGAACATAAAGAAAACGTAGAAATTTTAGCAATCAACTATACGCCTTCAGAAAAAGGTGGGGGGGAAGAAAAGGTAAGCAATTTTGCTAAAGAAAAAGGAATTACTTTTCCTATTTTATTGGACAAGAACATTGATGTGACAACAGCGTATAAAGTAATTACGATTCCAACTTCGTATTTTATAGATACAAAAGGTGTCATTCAAGATAAGTTTATTGGGCCGATGACGCAAAAAGAGATGGAGAAAAGGGTTGCTAAATTAAAATAATGGTGAAAAGGTAGAGGTGGAGAGTTCCCATTTCTGCCTTTTCTTTTTCAAGTAGTAATAACTTCATGATATGATGTAAGAAATATAATCGTTTAGAGATAAAGGAGTGTATGGAGTGGGGAATGTATCCTTACCGTTAGATTATGTTGTAATTGATTTTGAAACAACAGGATTTAACCCTTATAATGATAAAATTATTCAAGTTGCAGCGGTGAAATATCGTAATCATGAACTGGTAGATCAATTTGTTTCATACGTGAATCCAGAGCGGCCAATTCCGGACCGAATAACGAGTTTAACCGGTATTACCAATTATCGTGTTTCAGATGCACCGACGATTGAAGAGGTATTACCTTTATTTTTAGCATTTTTACATACAAATGTTATTGTGGCCCATAATGCTTCTTTTGATATGCGCTTTTTGAAAAGTAATGTAAATATGCTAGGGCTACCTGAACCTAAAAATAAAGTAATTGATACTGTATTTTTAGCGAAGAAATATATGAAGCATGCGCCTAATCATAAACTTGAAACGTTAAAGCGAATGCTTGGCATTCGTTTAAGTTCTCATAATGCATTTGATGATTGCATTACGTGTGCTGCTGTTTATCAAAAGTGTGCAGCTATTGAAGAAGAAGGACAGAGAAAAGTAAATAAGGTCTCACTTGATGAAATCGTAGTATACGAAGCGGTGAAAGAAATGCTTGCACGTAATAAACGTAATGTAGAATGGCTACGTTGTATGAACGTAGGAAGTTATTTAGATATAAAAGCTTTTTATCCGGTTATGAGAGTAAAGGTAACAGGACGAAAGAAATATGTATTAACAGAGATATTAGAAGATGATGTGAAAGAAATATGTACAAGCTTAAAATGTGAACCAGCGTTAAAAAGTGAAGTTGGTAATACGAGAATTATGCTTAATAGCTTAGAGGATGTTACGAAATTAGAAAGTTATATTTTAGAACAGTATGATTTTGTATTACAGGCGCTTCATGATTATAAAGAAAATGAAATGAATGCAGATGAAAAGTTGAAAGAGTATTTAAATATTATGGTATGAAAAACTCCGTGTGCAATATATTGTACACGGAGTTTTTTTAGGAGTACTAAAACATAAAATTTTCTTACAAATCTGATTAAAGAGTTTTTCGTTTGCTCATACTATGTAATAAGAAAGCGAAGGAGAGAGGGTGAACAACATGAGAAGAAGTCGCCGTAAATCGTTTGAAGAACTTGTAAATGAAAATAAACAACAATTATTAAGCGATCGTGATGCAATTGAGCGCATTGAAGAGCGCATTGAAAAACGTTATGAAATGAAACTTTTTAAGCAAGCTGAATAATTCTTAACACTAGTACGATACTAGTGTTAAGGAGGCGATAGTAATGGGTAATCCGAAAAAAAATTCAAAAGACTTTGCACCAAATCATATTGGAACACAATCGAAAAAAGCTGGTGGAAATAAAGGAAAGCAAATGCAAGATCAAACAGGTAAACAACCGATTGTTGATAACGGTTAAAAAGGAGAATGTTATCATTCTTCTTTTTTGTGAGGAAATGAAAGATGAGTTTTTAGCAGTAATATGAAAAAAGGGCTGACTTTTGTCAGCCCTTTTTCGTAATCGTGAAATTTTCAACGAGTAAACGCCAATTTTGCGGGAATGGTAAACCGATTTTCCAGTAACTAATACCACCTATACCTTGTTCTTTCATTAAATTGAATTTACTTTGAACAGACCGTGAATCTTCAAACCAAACTTCGTGTTGCACGCCGTTTTCATCAAAATAATTAAAATGAGGAGCTTGGGCTGTGAAATCATAACGAATAGGAACATTATATTTACGAGCTAGTGCAACAGCTGCGACAGAGCTAATTGCTTTTGCGGGTGGATTTCCTTGTTTAAATGGAAGCTTCCAATCAAACCCGTATAAATTTTGCCCCATCATAATTTTTTGTGGAGGCATTTGAGATTTTGCATATTGAAGTACTTCTTTCACTGGACCGATAGGAGAAATCGCCATCGGTGGACCGCCTTGCCATCCCCAGTCATATGTCATAATGACGACGAAATCAACAATTTGCCCTTGCGCTTTATAATCGTGAGCTTCGAAAAATTTTCCCTTTTGATTTGAACTTGTTTTCGGTACGAGAGTTGTGCTCAATGTGTACCCGCTAGGTAATCGTGTTTTTACATTTCGTAAAAAGCGATTATACGCCTCGCGGTCTTCAGGTGCTACACTCTCGAAATCGAAATGAATGTCTCGCATGCCATATTTTTCAGCTGTTTGCAAAATGTTAGTAATAAATTTGTTTTGAATCGTTGCGTCGCGTAAAATAACTGATGTTAGATCGGCACTGAAATTACCATTTTCAATATTTGTAATAACGAGCATAGGGATTGTTTTACCTTGCGTTGCAATATTAGCGATTTTAGCTGTTTCAGTAGGTTCTTTTAATGTGCCATCTCTTTTTGCCTCAAAACTAAAATAAGCTAAGTATGTTAAGAATGGATTGATGGCACGTGTAGCATTAACTAAACTCTCTTTAATCGGTATAGTTGAAGGTTGTAAATAAGCGATGGATTCTACAGCTCGTTTTGTACCTTTTGGTACGTATAATTGTTGTCCGACATGGAGAATAGATTTTAAAGATAAATTATTCACTTTAGCTAAACTAGCGAGGGGGACATTATATGTTTGAGAAATTCGATATAGGCTGTCACCAGGCTGTACATAATAATTATTCCCTTTCGTATTAACGATAAGTGCCTGACCAACAACGAGTGTTTCAGCTGGATTTAATCCATTGTCTTTTACTATTTCGTCAGGTGTTGATCCATATTTTGATGCCAAGCTATATACGCTATCACCACTACGAACAGTTACAATTTGAATCATATGCTGGCTCCTTTCGGGAAAAGATTCACTATTTTTATTTTATTTTTGATGTCACTGTATTATGATTAAATGTATGCAAGGTAGCAGAAGTGAAAGAAGGCGAATACATATGTTTGTAGCAGAACATGAAGTTGAAATCCGTTATGCGGAAACAGATCAAATGGGTGTTGTTTACCATTCAAACTACTTAGTGTGGCTTGAGTTAGGTCGCACGAAACTTATACAAGATTTAGGTTTTTCATATGTTGAAATGGAGAAAGAAGGAATTATTTCTCCTGTGTTAGATTTACAAATTTCATACCGTAAAGCGATGCGTTACGGAGAAAAAGCAATCGTAAAAACATGGGTAGATACTGTGAGCCCACTTCGCGTTGTATATGGATATGAAATATATAATGGTGATGGTGAACTTTGTATTACTGCAAGCACGACGAATATTTGTGCGAAAAAAGAAGGGTTCCGCCCTGTATCATTTAAAAAGTTATATCCTGAGTGGTATGCGAAATATGAGGAAATTAAGAAAAAATAAAAAAGCGTGGCAGAAGCCACGTTTTTTTATTTTTCATAATTAAATTGTGGGAAGTCGTCACCTTCGTTAAGTGTAACAGATAAATTATGTCCATCGAAGAACCATTCATCATCGCCTTCAATAAAGAAATTAATACCTTCTTCTTGAATTTGAACAGCAGGATGTGCAGGATCATCTTTACGAATACCTAAAGAAAGTCCTTTTTGCACAGTACTGCAACCACCGTATTGTACGAAAAAGCGTAGTGTTTCATTTGATTGTAAGTTTAATTCAGTTTTATACCATTGTGCTGCTTCTTTTGTTACGGAAAGATTCATGTATAGTTCCTCCAAATTATGTTGCTTTTTCTTTAGTATAAAAAATAACGCAAAAAGACGCTATTAATATGCTTCACGTTTTCTTTTTGCGTTATGTGGGTTACGATCTTATTTTTGCTTTTTTGAAAAGTTTGCTTTAGGCTCAGTTTTATTTATAATTCGTCTGATATTTGCACGGTGTTTATAAATAACCATACCTGCTAATAAACACATCGCAATAATGAAGATTTTATCCCCGCTAACAATGGATGCAATAACAGCAACAACTGCTGTTACCATAGAAGAAAGTGATACGTATCTTGTTGTAAATAAAAGGGTGAAAAATACAACAGCTAATATTGCAAAAACAACTGGTGAATAGCATAATAGCACCCCAGCAGAAGTTGCAACTGCTTTACCACCGCGGAATTTCGCGAAGATTGGGTAGACATGTCCAAGAACAGCCGCTAACCCGAACCATAGTGGGTGAATATCTAATCCGAAAATCATTGGTAGACTTGTTGCTAATGTCCCTTTTAAAATGTCAGCAATTGTAACGGTAAAACCTGCTTTTTTCCCTAATGTGCGGAATGTGTTTGTTCCGCCTAGATTACCGCTCCCGTGCTCACGAATATCGATTCCGTAGCCAATTTTTCCAACAACTAGTGCAAATGGAATCGAGCCAAGTAAGTAGGCAACGATAAATAAAAGATATGTAGTAATCATAAGTTCAGTCTCCTTTATTCAAATGTGTTGATAAAGGGTAAAAAGAGTTTTTCCCGTATATTGTACCATACATTTGTAAAGAGCACATTTCTTTTTTGTAAATGAAAAATTCATTATTTCGTGAAAAAAATTTCACAGTAATGTTACATTTCTCACAGAAACAGTAAGACTATATGTAGTAACATTTTAATCACAAGACAACAACATATTGGTGGAGGGTTATAAATGTTACGAAATATTACACGTGGAGAAGAATTAATGAAAGTGTTTGAGACGATAGTCCACGGCAATGAACAAGATTTAATGCAAGAAAATGCAAATGTAGACGGCCGCTCTCCAATGGGCGTAATGGGAACGTTCGCATCTGAGAGTGCAAAATATTATGCTGTTGAGAATTTATTGTCAGATCAAGTGAAAAAAGCGATAAATGAAAATATATTATATCCACATGATTTAGATTTTTATACGACAGGAACGACGACTTGTTCGCAAATTCCGTTAGCGCAAATGCTTGCTAACGGTTTTCATACTGGACATGGACATATGAGACAACCGCAAGACATTAAAAGTGCATTGGCTCTTTCGTCTATTATTTTTCAAGCGAATCAAAATATGCAGCATGGTGGTCAATCGTTTGCACTCTTTGATATTGATTTAGCACCTTATGTACGAAAAACAATTGAGAGACATAAAAAACGATTACAATCATATCCGCTTACGAAAGAACAAATAGAAGAATTCGCGTGGAAAGAAACGGAAAATGATACGTATCAAGCGTGTGAGGCTTTCGTTCATAATTCGAATAGTATGCATAGTAGGGGCGGAGGACAAGTACCGTTTATTTCTATTAATTACGGAACAGACACATCAAAAGAAGGAAGACTGTTAATTAAACAACTTTTAAAAGCGACACAAGCTGGGCTTGGTAAAGGAGAGACACCGATTTTTCCGATTCAAATTTTCAAGATGAAAAAAGGTGTGAATTTTGAAGAAAGTGATCCGAACTACGATTTATTTGAATTAGCATTAGAGACAACTGCAGAGCGATTATTCCCTAACTTTTCATTTTTAGATGCTCCGTTTAATGCAGTGCATTATGATGGAAGACCAGAAAGTGAAGTATGTTACATGGGATGTCGTACCCGTGTTATGTCTAATATACATGGAGAAGAAACAGCGATTGGTAGAGGGAATTTATCATTTACGTCTATTAATTTAGTGAAATTAGCGTTAATTAGTGGTTCAAAAGAAGCATTTTTTGAAGCGCTAAACTACTATTTAGATTTAGGAATTAAGCAGCTATTAGAAAGATTTGCGTATCAATGTACGAAGCGAGCAAGAGATTTTCAGTTTTTATATTCACAAGGTGTATGGCGTGGTGGAGAAACATTGCAGCCTGAAGACTCCGTAGCTTCGATTTTAAAACAAGGGACGTTAAGTATTGGTTTTATCGGTCTTGCGGAATGTTTAGTAGCTTTAACAGGAAAGCATCATGGGGAAGATGAAGAATCATGGAAACTTGGGTATGAAATTATTTCCTTTATGAGAGATAGAATGGATAAAGCGACAGAAGAACATCAACTGAATTTCTCGATAATTGCAACTCCAGCGGAAGGATTGTCAGGGAAGTTTGTGAAAAAAGATAGAGAAGAATTTGGCGTGATTAGCGGTATAACGAACCATAATTACTATACGAATTCATTCCATATTCCAGTTTATTATAACATTCAAGCGATAAAAAAAATCCGTTTAGAAGGCCCGTTCCATGCTCTATGTAATGGAGGACACATTACGTATATTGAACTAGACGGAGCAGCAATGCATAACAAAAAGGCATTAAAACAAATTGTACAAGCCATGGCAGAACATGGTGTTGGATACGGTTCAATTAATCATCCTGTTGACCGTTGTAAGTGCTGTAGTTATCACGGGGTTATTGGAAATGAATGTCCAAGTTGCGGGAATGAAGATGAGGCTAATATAGAAAGAATTCGCCGCATAACAGGCTATCTTGTAGGAGATATGTCGAAGTGGAATAGTGCGAAACGTAGTGAAGAGATAGATCGGGTGAAACATAAATGAAAGTGATGAATATTATTCATGATAGTGTAGTAGATGGAGAAGGATTACGGACGGTCGTGTTTTTTGCGGGCTGTCCGCATCGTTGTGTCGGTTGCCATAATCCAAAATCGTGGAATATTTGCAACGGAACGGAAATGACAGTAGAAGAAATTGTGAAAGAGATTGCAAGTAATCCATTAACTGATGTAACATTTTCAGGTGGAGATCCATTTTTTCAAGCTGCTGAAGTAAAAAAGGTAGCAAAGATCGTGAAAGATTTGAAAAAAAACCTATGGATGTATACAGGTTATACGTTAGAAGAGATACAGAGTTCTCAAAATAATGATATGATAGAGTTGTTACATTATGGGGATGTTTTGGTCGATGGAAGGTTTGAAATTGAGAAAAAAGATTTAACACTTCCATTTCGCGGAAGCTCCAATCAACGTATTATTCGATTGAAAGAGTAAAAAGGCGGGATAGATTATATGAATAAAACAGTATTGCTTGTTGAAGATGAAAGAAGACTACGTGAAATTGTTAGTGATTATTTTCGTAATGAAGGCTTTGAAGTAATCGAAGCAGAAGATGGAAAAAAAGCGTTAGAGTTATTTGCAGAGCATGAAATTGATTTAATTATGTTAGATATTATGTTACCGGAAATAGATGGATGGTCTGTTTGTAGACGAATTAGAAAAGAATCAGCAGTACCAATTATTATGTTGACAGCACGTTCGGATGAGGATGATACATTGTTAGGTTTCGAATTAGGTGCAGACGAGTATGTAACGAAACCATTTAGCCCGAAAGTGTTAGTAGCTCGCGCGAAGACGTTATTGAAACGTGCGGATGGTGCGGTAGGAGTAGCGGAAGAAAATGCTATGTCTTTAGCTGGAATAGAAGTGAATCGTCTATCTAGAACTGTTTTAGTAGATGGAGAAGAAATTATATTGACACATAAAGAATTTGAACTTCTCGTTTATTTAATGGAGAACAAAGGAATCGTGTTATCACGTCAACATTTATTAGACCAGTTATGGGGATATGACTATTACGGTGATGACCGAACGGTTGATACCCATATTAAAAAACTTCGAAATAAGCTGGGAGATAAAGCGACGCATATCGGTACTGTTATTCGAGTTGGTTATAAATTTGAAGAATAATCTAGAACGATTTGTGTAATTTAGCCTAGGAAAATGGCGATTTGATACTCTCTTTTGAAGGTAGAATGTACAAAAAATACTTTTCTTGTCTACAATGTTAGATAGGAGTATTTTTTTAATTGGATTTCACGATGAGTTCACAAGAAGGACACAAAACGTGACTATACTGAAAATACGAATTCACCAGAGAGGGGAAATAAAACATGGGATATTACGACGGACCAAATTTAAATGAAGAGCATAGTGAAACGAGAGAAGTGAGAAAATCAGGTAGTAAAAAAGGCTATTTCTTCACAGGTTTAGTGGGGGCTGTAGTCGGAGCGGTTTCGATTAGTTTTGCAGCACCATATATGCCATGGGCTCAAAATAATGGAGCGCCAGTATCATCATTTAGTTCGGATTCAAAAGTAGAAGGTACTGTAGTTCCAGTTGTAAATAAAGCGAAAAATGAAACTGATTTACCTGGTATGATTGAAGGGGCGAAAGATGTTGTTGTAGGTGTTATTAATATGCAACAAAGTGTTGATCCATTTGCGATGCAACCGACAGGTCAAGAACAACAAGCTGGTTCAGGATCAGGTGTTATTTATAAAAAAGCAGGAAATAAAGCATATATTGTAACAAACAACCACGTAGTAGATGGAGCAAATAAACTTGCTGTAAAACTAAGTGATGGTAAAAAGGTAGATGCAAAGTTAGTAGGGAAAGATCCTTGGTTAGATTTAGCTGTTGTTGAAATTGACGGATCTAATGTGAATAAAGTTGCAACTTTAGGTGACTCAAGTAAAATCCGTGCGGGTGAAAAAGCAATTGCAATCGGTAACCCACTTGGATTTGACGGAAGTGTAACGGAAGGTATAATCAGTAGTAAAGAACGCGAAATCCCAGTTGATATTGATGGCGATAAACGCCCAGATTGGCAAGCACAAGTTATTCAAACTGATGCAGCGATTAACCCTGGTAATAGTGGTGGTGCATTATTTAACCAAAACGGTGAAATAATTGGGATTAATTCAAGTAAAATTGCACAACAAGAAGTTGAAGGAATTGGATTTGCTATTCCAATTAATATCGCAAAGCCAGTTATTGAATCACTTGAAAAAGACGGAGTAGTAAAACGTCCAGCTCTTGGAGTAGGTGTCGTTTCGTTAGAAGATGTGCAAGCTTATGCAGTCAATCAATTGAAAGTACCGAAAGAAGTAACTAATGGTGTTGTATTAGGTAAAATTTATCCAATATCACCGGCAGAAAAAGCTGGTTTAGAGCAATATGATATTGTAGTAGCATTAGATGATCAAAAAGTAGAAAACTCACTTCAATTCCGTAAATATTTATATGAGAAGAAAAAAGTAGGCGAGAAAGTAGAAGTTACTTTCTATCGTAACGGTCAAAAAATGACGAAAACAGCTACTTTAGCAGATAATTCAGCTACAAAGAATCAATAATCGAAATAAAAGAAAGTCTCTTTCATATTGAAAGAGACTTTCTTTATCGGCTATACTAAAGGAATAGGAGGGATTAATTATGACAATTGAAAACCCAACTCGTACGGAAATTGGTGAAGTATTAAAGAAAAGCAAAACAATTGCGGTTGTTGGATTATCAGATAAGCCAGAACGTACATCGTATATGGTTTCAAAAGCAATGCAAGATGCTGGATACCGCATTATTCCAGTTAATCCAACAGTAGATGAGGTGCTTGGAGAAAAGGCAGTTTCTTCACTAAAGGATATTAAGGAACACGTTGACATTGTAAATGTATTTCGTCGCTCAGAGTTTTTAATGGATGTTGCAAAAGAATTTGTAGAGATTGATGCAGATGTTTTTTGGGCACAATTAGGAGTACAAGATGAAGATACATATAAATTTTTAAAAGAAAAAGACTATACTGTAATAATGGATCGTTGTATTAAAGTAGAACATGCGATGACAAAATAGTATAGATTTAAAGGTAGAAAGATTGATTCAGCCCTCATTATAGATAAGTAGGGCCGATGAACGAGGTGTTCATCATGAGATTTTTTAAAGGCTGTTTTTGGGGATTGTTATTTGTAATCCCATTTTGGATCTTGATCATTTGGATCATAATAAAGGTTTGGAATGTGTAATCTTGGAATACATATCCATTTCTCGTTGACAAACGATTATTTTTCTGAAATAGTAGCCTAGAGGAATCCTTGTGAGAAAACAAGGATTTTTCTATTGAAGATGGTATATAAAAGAGATAAGATAACTTGCCAAAACTATAGTCGAGGCGTTATTCTATAATAGAAACATATGTTCTGATTTTGGATTAGGAAAGGGGCAAGGAGTTTGGCGAAGCATCAGTTCCAATATAATGAAGATGCGATTCAAGTGTTAGAAGGACTTGAAGCCGTTCGAAAACGCCCGGGTATGTATATCGGGAGTACGGATAGCCGTGGATTGCATCATTTAGTATATGAAATAGTAGATAACTCCGTTGACGAAGCGTTAGCGGGATTTGGCGACGAAATTTCAGTCGTAATACATAAAGATAATAGTATTAGCGTTATAGATAAAGGGCGAGGAATGCCTACGGGAATGCATAAACTTGGGAAACCTACACCTGAAGTTATTTTAACTGTACTTCATGCAGGTGGTAAGTTTGGTCAAGGTGGCTATAAAACGAGTGGTGGTTTACACGGTGTTGGGGCATCAGTTGTAAACGCCTTGTCAGAATGGTTAGTAGTAACAATTAAACGTGATGGTAGCATTTATGAACAACGCTTTGAAAATGGTGGCGTTCCTGCAACGACGTTAGAGAAAATCGGGAAAACAAAAGAGTCTGGTACGACAATGCACTTCAAACCAGATACAACGATTTTCAGCACGACAAATTATAATTATGAAACATTATGTGAGAGATTACGTGAATCTGCATTCTTATTAAAAGGAATGAAAATCTCGATAAAAGACGAACGTAATGATTTAGAGGATGTATTTCATTATGAAACAGGAATTGAAGCTTTCGTTTCATATTTAAACGAAGAAAAAGATTCAATTCACCCGGTTGTATACTTCACTGGTGAACAAAACGGGATTGAAGCAGAACTAGCATTCCAGTTTAATGATGGTTACTCAGAAAATATTCTTTCGTTTGTAAATAACGTACGTACAAAAGATGGTGGAACACACGAAGCTGGATTTAAAACAGCAATGACGCGTGTGTTCAATGAGTATGCTCGTAAAGTTTCATTATTAAAAGAAAAAGATAAAAATTTAGAAGGTACAGATATTCGTGAAGGTGTAGCAGCTATCGTTTCTGTACGTGTACCAGAAGAAGTACTTCAGTTTGAAGGACAAACGAAGGGGAAACTTGGTACAAGTGAAGCTCGTTCTTCTATTGATGCCATTGTATCAGAGCATTTAGCTTACTTTTTAGAGGAAAACCCGGATGTAGCTACACTTCTTGTGAGAAAGGCAGTTAAAGCAGCGCAAGCACGTGAGGCTGCTCGTAAAGCGAGAGAAGAAGCACGTAGTGGTAAGAAGAAGAAAAAATCAGAAGGTACGTTAAGCGGGAAGTTAACACCTGCACAATCACGTAATCCTCAGAAAAACGAATTGTATTTAGTAGAGGGTGACTCTGCCGGTGGTTCAGCGAAACAAGGACGAGACCGTCGTTTCCAGGCCGTATTACCGTTACGTGGTAAAGTAATTAATACAGAGAAAGCAAAGCTTGCTGATATCTTTAAAAATGAAGAGATTAATACAATCATTTATGCGATTGGCGGCGGTGTAGGAAATGAATTTGATGTTGAAGATATTAACTACGATAAAGTTGTAATTATGACCGATGCCGATACGGATGGAGCTCATATTCAAGTATTGTTATTAACGTTCTTCTACAGATATATGAAGCCACTTATCGAAGCTGGTAAAGTGTTTATCGCACTTCCTCCTTTATACAAAGTAAGTAAAGGAAAAGGTAAGAGTGAGGTAATTGAATACGCTTGGTCAGATGAGGAATTAGACGGTGTAACGAAAAAAGTTGGCAAAGGCTATATGTTACAACGTTATAAAGGACTTGGTGAAATGAATGCGGATCAATTATGGGAAACAACAATGAATCCTGAAACGCGTACATTAATTCGCGTGAAAATTGATGATGCAGCAAGAGCAGAGCGTCGCGTTACAACATTAATGGGCGATAAAGTAGAACCACGCCGTAAATGGATTGAACGTAATGTACAGTTTGGTATGCAAGAAGAAGGAAATATTTTAGAAAATGAAATGATTATGGAGACGGAGGTGGAATAACATGCAAGCAGAGAAGTTTCATGACCTCCCGCTTGAAGACGTGTTAGGTGATCGTTTTGCACGTTATAGTAAATATATTATTCAAGATCGTGCACTTCCAGATGCACGTGATGGCTTAAAGCCAGTACAAAGACGTATTTTATATTCTATGTATGTAGAAGGTAATGTACATGATAAAGCGTTTCGTAAATCAGCTAAAACAGTAGGTAACGTTATTGGTAATTATCATCCACATGGAGATTCCTCTGTATATGAGGCAATGGTACGCTTAAGCCAAACTTGGAAAGTACGTAATGTTTTAGTTGAAATGCATGGTAATAACGGTAGTGTTGATGGGGATCCAGCGGCAGCAATGCGTTATACGGAAGCTCGTTTATCACCAATCGCATCTGAATTATTACGTGATCTTGATAAAGAAACAGTTGAATTCGTGTCAAACTTTGATGATACGAGTGAAGAACCAGTTGTATTACCAGCAGCGTTCCCGAATTTATTAGTGAACGGATCTACAGGGATTTCCGCTGGTTATGCAACAGAAATTCCTCCGCATCATCTTGGAGAAGTTATTGACGCTACAATGATGCGTATTGATAAGCCAAATAGTACTGTTGATGATTTATTAACAGTTATGAAAGGACCAGATTTCCCAACAGGTGGTATTATTCAAGGGATTGATGGTATTAAAAAGGCGTATGAAACAGGTAAAGGTAAAATTATTATTCGCGGAAAAGCAGAAGTTGAAACAGTACGCGGTGGGAAACAACAAATTGTAATCACTGAAATTCCTTACGAAGTGAATAAGGCGAACCTTGTAAAGAAAATGGATGAATTACGTCTAGATAAAAAGTTAGATGGTATTGCTGAAGTACGTGATGAGACAGATCGTACTGGTTTACGAATTGTTGTTGAATTAAAGAAAGAAGCAAACGCCGAAGGTATTTTAAATTATTTATATAAAAATACAGATTTGCAAATTCCATATAACTTTAATATGGTAGCGATCAATAATCGTCGTCCAACACTTATGACATTACCGAAAATTTTGGATGCTTATATTGGACATCAAAAAGAGGTTATTACGAGACGTTCACAGTATGAATTAAGAAAAGCAGAAAATCGTCAACATATTGTAGAAGGTTTAAAGAAAGCATTATCGATTTTAGACCAAGTAATCGAGACAATTCGAGCTTCAAAAGATAAACGTAATGCGAAAGATAATTTAAGTGCAAAATTTGGCTTTACAGAAGCACAAGCGGAAGCAATTGTATCCTTGCAATTATATCGCTTAACGAATACAGACATTACGGCGTTACAAGAAGAAGCAGATGAGCTTAATAAGAAAATTCTAGAGCTACAGTCAATTTTACAAAGTGAAAAAAGATTACTTCAAGTCATTAAAACTGATTTGAAGAGAGTTAAGAAAACATATAGTGATGATCGCCGTGCTATTATTGAAGAGCAAATTGAAGAAATTAAAATAGACGTAGAAGTGATGATTCCACAAGAAGATGTCATCGTTACTGTAACGAAAGAAGGATATGTGAAACGTACTGGATGGCGCTCGCATAATGCCTCAAACGGCAAAGACTTCGGTATGAAAGAGGGTGACATCTTACTTGAACGATTCGATACGAATACGACTGAAACAGTTCTTTTATTCACAAGTAAAGGAAACTATATATATCTTCCAGTATACGAAATGCCAGATATTCGTTGGAAAGATTTAGGTCAGCACGTTGCAAATATCGTTTCACTCGACCGAGATGAAACAATCATTTGGGCAACGGTTGTACCGAACTTTGAGGAAGAAAAACGATTTATCGTATTTGTAACGCGAAATGGTATGATAAAGAAAACAGAATTAAATCAATATAAAGTTCAGCGTTATTCAAGGGCATTCGTTGCTGTAAACTTGAAAAAAGGTGATGAAGTTGTCGATATATTTGCGACAGATGGAACGAGTGATATCGTTCTTGCTACACATGGTGCATATGCACTTATTTTCCATGAAGATGAAGTAAGTCCAGTCGGTGTAAGAGCTGCTGGTGTGAAAGCAATTAATTTAAAAGAAGATGACTATGTCGCTTCTGGTAAACCATTAAATGGTGACAAAGATCAACTTATTCTCGTAACGCAGCGCGGTGCTGTAAAGCGTCTAAAAGCATCAGAAATTGAGAAATCGACGAGGGCAAAGCGAGGTCTTGTTATTTTCAAAGAGTTAAAACGTAATCCGTACCGCATTGTCGGTATTGAAATTGTTCGGGACGATGAATTAGTTTACATGAAGACAGAGAAAAACATTGTAGAAGAAATTGATCCGAAAGCGTATCGAAATAAAGACCGGTATAGTAATGGTAGCCTAGTGCTAGATGTTAATGATACTGGTGAAGTAGTAGAAACGTGGACGAAAAAACGACCGGAGTAAAAAAGCATCTTGCTATGAATAGTAGCAAGGTGCTTTTTTCTAGGCAATTTATTATGTAAATGATAATAATCTTGTTATAATAACTGAATGAAATCGTTCTCATAAAGTGGAACTTTAATCAATGGGGAGTTTCTTTATCCACATTGATTATTAGTTGAACCAATCGGGCTTTAACAAGCAGTTGATTCCTCACCTAATTTCTTAGCTTTCGCTGAATTTTGAGTTAGGAATTTTACTGCCCGTTAAAGCGGGACAAATGGAGGGACAACATGAAAAAAATAGGTGTAGGGATTGTAGGATTTGGTTTTTCTAGTACGACATTTCATATCCCACTATTACAAACGATAGAAGAATATGATATTCGTGCTGTATTATCCTCAAAAGAAGAGGTAGTAAAAGAAACATTACCAAACGCTAATGTTGTGAGTACAATTGATGAATTGGTGAAGCGAGCTGATGTTGACTTAGTTGTTATTACATCACCTAATACAACTCATTTTCCATATGTAAAAGAAGCAATTTTAAACGGTAAGCATGTTGTTGTAGAAAAACCATTTGTTGTTTCAATTGAAGAAGGAGAAGAGCTTATTTCATTAGCAGAGCAGCATAATGTAATGTTAAGCGTATATCATAATCGTCGTTTTGATAATGATTTCTTAACAATTAAGAAATTGTTAGAAGAAAACAGAGTAGGGAATGTATACGCATATGAATCGAATTTTGATCGTTTCCGTCCACATGTGCGTGATCGATGGAGAGAAAAAAATCTACCAGGTTCCGGTATATTATACGATTTAGGATCGCATTTAATTGACCAAGCGTTATCAATATTCGGGAAACCAGATGCGATAAGTGCAGATGTAATAAAACAACGACCAGGTGCAGAGGTGGATGATTATTTCCACATAGTACTTCATTACGGAGTTAAACGTGTCATTTTACGTAGTAGTAGTTATGTGAAAAAAGCTGGACCGCATTTTATAGTGCATGGAGAGAAAGGTTCTATCGTGAAGTGCGGTATGGATTCGCAGGAAGAGCAATTAAAAAATGGAATGAAGCCAGGTGATAACGGTTATGGAGTAGACGATGAAGAGAATTTTGCTACTTTAGAAACAGAAGAAAGCTTAGAGCGTATTCCAACAGAAGTCGGTTGTTATGACAATTATTATAAAGGTGTACGAGATAGTATATTAAATGGTGAGAAACTGCCTGTAACAGCACAAGAAGGTTTAGATGTTATTAAACTGATTCAATTAGCGATTGAAAGCAGTGAAAAGGGTAGAGTCATTTCTATAAAATAAAAAAGACACGAAATTCGTGTCTTTTTTATTAGGAATATGTGAATATGATTAATTATTTAGTTTAGTCGTTTATCATACATTAATTGGATTTGTATGCCATAAGGATCTTCAATAATACCATATGCTTCACTAAATATATTTTTTTCTAGCGGAGAGATTATTTTCACATGCTCATCGGAAATTAAATTATTATAAAACCTTTGTATCTCTTCTAAATTAGCGCTTTGAATGCAAAGTGACATGTTATTTCCAACGTTATAACGTTCATTATGCTTCATTGTATCTTCTGCTATCATTAGCTTTGTATTCCCAATTTGTAAAACAGAGTGAGCAATATGATCTTTATTTTCACTTGTAATTTTAAAAGAACTACCTCTTTTCACCAGTTCTTCATACGTAACAATCATTAACTTTTTGGCTTCTAGATTACGTGTATAAAAGTTAATCGCCTCCTTTGCTTGCCCATTCATTGAAAGAAAAATAGCTATTTCTAATGTCATAAATATATAACTCCTTTATTAGTTGATAATTATAATATAGATTAAAAGGGTTTCAATACATGACACCTTTTTGGGAGGGAAATATGAAAAAAACTGAACGAATAAATGATATGCTTATTTTCTTAAATAATAAAAGATATTTTAATTTAAAAGATTTAATGGCTAGATATGATATTTCTAAAAGTACCGCTTTGCGAGATATTCAATCATTGGAAGAAATAGGTGTACCTATATATTCTGAATTAGGTAGAAATGGAAGTTATAAAATTATAGGAAATAGTGTTTTATCGCCAATTTATTTTAGTGTGGATGAAATGTATGCGTTATACTTTTCAATTCTTACGCTAAATGGATACAAGACAAAACCATTTAATGTAGAAAGTATTGCGCTTGAAAATAAATTTAAACATGTATTACCTGATAATGTGAGTAAAAATATTTCAATTATGGAACGAACGCTTTCCTTTGAAGTAACAAATCATAGTAATTTTAGTCCGTTCTTAAAAGAAATTTTACAGGGGATTTTTGCTGAGCGAGTTTATCATTTAACATATTTAAAAAAAGGTGAGGAGAAAGCATTGGTTGCCCAATTTATTCGAGTAGAATCTAAATTGGGCCAGTGGTATGCTAAAATCTTTAATTTTGATACAAATAATGTTCAAATAATTAGATGTGATAAAATTCTTTCTATTGTGGAAACGAGCAATATTAATCCAAAAAATCTTGAAGAATTACTAAGTTATCTTACTACTTTTCACAGAAAGCCTGATGCAATTGATTTTAGTGTCATTGTTAATCAAAAAGGAAAAGACATTTTTGATAAAGAGAATTATCCTTCCATGAAGATGCAAAAGGAAAATGAAAATTACATTATAACAGGCTATTTTAACAAGCAAGAATTTGATTTTATTTCAAGTTATGTTATGAATTTCGGTGAAACGATTATTTCAATTCAGCCTGTTATGCTAAAAGAGTTAATCTATAGTAAGGTGTTATCTATAAAGCAGCATTTAACTTCTTTAAGATAAAGTTAGTTTTAGTCATTTTTGATATGAACAAGCCCTTACGATTTAAATATCCAAAGGGCTTTTTGGTGATTCTATTTGTTCTTTAGAAAAATTATTTTTCTGGGACGGAGAGTCCATAAAAGAACATCGTAACGATATCTTGTATATGTTTTTCACGATCTCCTTCAAGAAGTTGTGCTCCAAATTCATCACCTAATTTTGTAAACATTTGAATGTAAAGTAACATCATTTCTTTAGTAAGGTGTGGATTAATTTCATTTTTGCGCTGAGCTCGTTCTAATATTTCTAAATACCAGGGCAGGATTTTTTCATTTTGATAACTATAAATAAACTTACGGAGTTCTTCGTCCCTTTGCATCATTTGTAATAACATATCAGGTTGAAATAACCCGCCAGTATTCATTTTTCTTACAATCATTTTTTGCATCATATCATGAAAAGGTAATTTTTCTTCTGCAAGCTCTTTATAATATTGAAATTCAGATATGATAAATTCTTGTATAAGCTCCCTAAATAAAGCATCTTTACTTCCGAAATGATTATAAATTGTAACTTGAGAAACGTTTGCTTCTTTTGCGATATGTTCTATTTTCACTTCATTAAATCCACGTTCTGAAAATAATACGAATGCTGCTTCTTTAATGGCACGCTTTTTCTTTTCTTTTACTCTTTCAAAGCCGTTCAATGCAATCACCTCACTTAAAATATACAAGAAAAAATAATGGAAAACAATAATTTTGAAATATGGACTAATAAATATTTCAAAAAGTTGTTGCGAATATGAAAGATGAGGAGTACAATAATTTTGAAATATCACATATTAAATATTTCAAAAAATGAGGTGGAATTATGATTTCAGTTCAAGATGTCACAAAACAGTTTTCGAATGGAAAAGGTTTGTTTCATATTACATTTGATGTAAAAAAGGGAGAAGTATTTGGTTATTTAGGACCGAATGGTGCCGGGAAATCAACGACGATTCGTAATTTAATGGGATTTATAAAACCGACAGCTGGTAAAGCGACAATTTTTGGATTAGATTGTTGGAATGAAGCAGCGAAAATTCAAAGAGAAGTTGGTTATTTACCGGGTGAAATTTCTTTTATTGAAGGAATGAACGGATTAGAGTTTTTAAAATTAATGCAAGGAATGCGTGGATTAAAGGATACGAAAAGACGAGATGAACTGATAGAGCGTCTGCAATTTGATGTGAAAACACCGATTCGCAAAATGTCTAAAGGAATGAAGCAAAAAGTAGGGATAGTCGCTGCATTTATGCACGATCCAGAGGTGTTAATTTTAGATGAACCAACATCTGGACTTGATCCACTTATGCAGCAAGTGTTTATAGATTTAATATTAGAGGAAAAGCAAAGAGGAAAAACAATCCTGATGTCATCACATATTTTTACTGAAATTGAGAGAACTTGTGACAGAGTAGCTATTATTAAAGATGGTCGACTCGTAACGGTTGAAAATATTCACGATTTACAAAGTATGAGAAGACAGGTGATAGATGTAACAGTATCATCACAAGAAGAGATTGAGTCCCTTACAAAGTGTAATTTGCAATTTGAAGCGGTAAAAGGCAGAGAGGCATCTATCATTGTACAAGGAAACTATCAAACTGTTTTACAAACACTTTCAAACTATAATGTAACGGCACTTCAAACGAGAGCGATGGATTTAGAACATTTATTTATGCATTATTACGATAAGAAAGAAGGGATAACGCATGAATAAGCAATTGTTTTTAGCTAGTTTGAAAGAAACACAAAAAAGTATTTTGAGTTATGCGTCTGGTGCGGCTTTATATTTGTGGTTATTAATTTGGATATTCCCGTCAATGGTATCAGCGAAAGGGCTAAATGAATTAATAGCTGCCATGCCTGATAGTGTGAAAAAAATCGTTGGTATGGAAAGTCCGATTCAAAACGTAATGGATTTTTTAGCTGGTGAATACTATAGTCTATTGTTTATTATCATTTTAACAATTTTTTGCGTAACAGTTGCGACACATTTAATTGCTCGTCATGTAGATAAAGGAGCAATGGCATACTTGCTAGCAACACCTGTATCTAGAGTGCAAATTGCTATTACACAAGCTACTGTTCTCATATTAGGACTTCTGATTATTGTATCTGTTACGTATGTAGCTGGGTTAGTAGGTGCAGAATGGTTTTTACAAGATAATAACTTAAATAAAGAATTATTTTTGAAGATAAATGTAGTCGGAGGGCTCATATTTTTAGTCGTTAGTGCGTATTCATTTTTCTTTTCTTGTATATGTAATGACGAAAGAAAAGCACTAAGTTATTCAGCGAGTTTAACTATCTTATTTTTCGTATTGGATATGGTAGGTAAATTAAGTGATAAGTTAGAGTGGATGAGAAGTCTATCATTATTCACGCTGTTTCGCCCGAAAGAAATCGCTGAAGGAACGTATAATATATGGCCGGTAAGTATAGGGTTAACTGCTGGAGCGCTTTGTATTTTCTTAGTAGCGATTGTAGTATTTAGGAAGAGGGATTTACCGTTATAAAGTAGAAAGTCCACTAGAAAGTGGGCTTTTTTTATTTGTAAATTTAAACTAGTATGTTTATCACATAACACTTATAAAGGATATTTATCTTTTTAATTAAAAAAATATTCAAAAAAATGAACCTTTTTCTAGGTTCATACGTCTAATACATGTAAAGTTAAATTGGAAGTGATGAAGTGAGGATGAAACAGGAGGAGCAATTGTGAAAGTAATCCCTTTATATAAAATGATTATAAAAGAAGAAACGGATGTTTCTTTAGCGAAAAAAGGTGATCATGAAGCCTTTATAGCGCTTATACATACAGAAAAAGTGAAGATGTATCGAATAGCAAAGGCGATGTTACGTAATGAGACAAATATAGAGGATGCGATACAGACAACAATTTTAAAGGCCTATGAAAATATAAAAAAATTAAAAAAAGAAGAATTTTTTCAAACTTGGTTAATTCGAATACTAATAAATGAGTGTAACAATATTATTAGAGCGTATAAAAATGTAATTGTGACAGAAGAGAATGATTACAATATGAGTGCGTGTGATCAGTATGAAGATATAGATTTGTGTAATGCGATTCAATCGTTACATGAAGAATTAAGAGCTGTTACGGTGCTTTATTATTATGAAGATATGAATCAAGAGAGTATAGCAAAGCTTTTAGAAGTACCAAAAGGAACAGTGAAATCCAGATTGTCACGCGCAAGGGAACAACTACAAAAACGATTAAAGATGGAATAGGGGGTGTAAAGGGTGGATAATGAAAAATTATTTGATGAGAAATTAAAAAAGAGAATAAAAGATGAAAATGTTATAGTACCTCCAGAGTTAAATGAAAAGATTAATGGCACACTACATAATCTTCAGGTAAAAAAGAAGAGTTACAAAATTCATATGATGATAATTAGTGCAGCGGTTTGTATACTTTCAGTGGTATCTATGTCTGAGTTTTCTATCCAAAGTTTTGCGCAAAACGGTGGAGTATTTGAATATGTAAAGAAAAAAGCGTTTTCTGATTATGAAAATGAAGAAGAAATAAAATCGAATGTACATTATCCAGATAAAGAAAAGATTCATCAAAAGATGCTAGATTCTATTGATTATTTTAAAAATATTTCAGGACAATTTGAGGAATATTCTAGCTCATCAAGAGTTGCTACAACATATAAGTATGCGATTGATACGGAAAAACAAAGAGGTATCTCTTCGAAAGAAGATAAACTAGCGAAAAAACGAACAATTATATATAACGAGGGCAAGAAAAAAGAGTTTGATGATGAGAAGTATACCTATAAAGAGACAAAATGGAACCCGAAAGAAAGAAACAATGAACTATTAAAATTAAATCCTACGGAAAGGTTATTGAAAAAATCAGGTGAAAAAAGGCGATATGATGATGAATATGTAGGACTAGCTAAGTATAGTATTCAATCAGAATTCACAGATTTGTTAATTCGATATAAAGATTGGAATTATAAAGAAACGAAATATCTTGGATTAGATTGTTACAAAATTGAAGGAGTCATCAACATAGAGATGCCTGTTAGCACCTCTGAAAATTTAAGAGGGAAATTCGAAATGGTTGTGGAGAAAAATACAGGGATTATATTGAAATTTCTTAGTTTTCAAGAAGGCTTGATTCAATATTCACTTACGACTGAATGGATACAAATAGATAAAGGATTGAAAGAAAGTGTGTTTCAAAAGGATAGCGCTAAATATGAAAAAATGAAAAACATATTGGATGAATAGAAACAGGAGGAGAGTAAATGAGGAATCATTCATCTTTAAGAGAAGAGAAAAATAAGCAAAAATATAAAAAGAAAACGATAATAAGTTTACTACTAGCGGTATTACTATTTGGTGGAATTGGCTATGGAACCTATGTGTATATGAAAACTTCTAGTCTCGTACAAAAATCTAATTTGAATTTAGCACGAGGTGAAAAATCCAATTTACGTGAGAAATCTGTAAAGCCAATTGCAAATCATGTTTCACTTTTAATTATGGGAATTGATGAAAATCAAGAACGACAAAAGGAGTATAATGGTGCATTTCATACAGATGCGTTATTGTTAGCCACCTTTAATAAAGATGATAAAACAGTGAAATTAACGAGCATACCGCGTGATACATATACATATGTTCCAGTTCAAAAGAAAAAAGATAAAATAACCCATGCATATGGAAGTGGTTTCGTTCAAAATGGTAAAGATGGAGGACCGCAAGCTTCTGTGGAAGCGGTAGAAAAATTGTTACAGGTGCCTGTTGATTATTTTGTGAAATTTAATTTTGGTTCCTTTACTAAAATTGTTGATGGGTTAGATGGTATTGAGGTAGATGTCCCAGTCGAATTTACGGAGCAAAATAGTAAAGATGAACCTGATGCGATCCATTTGAGAAAAGGATTACAAAAATTAAATGGGGAAGAAGCACTTGCACTAGCAAGAACGCGTCATATTGATAGTGATGCAATGAGAGGTCAGCGCCAACAGCTTGTTATCGAAGCGATGTTAAGTAAATTAAAAAGTATAGGTTCGATTACGAAACTAGAAAAAATGGTTGAGGCGGTTGACGGCGATTTTAAAACAAACTTAGTAATGGATGATATTTTATCTTTTTATAAATACGGTTTAAACGGTTCAGTTGAAAAAATACAATTAGCTGGTGATGATTTATATTTACCTAATGGCCCAAACGGGCAACGTGTATATTATTATAATCCTAATAAAAAAGATCTACAGAGTTTGAGTAATACTCTTAGAACACATCTAGGATTAAGTGAAAAGCAGATTGAGGAGAATTGAAGCAGGCGAAATGTCTGCTTTTTTATTTTTGTAGAAAAGAGGTTTGTTATGATATACATTATTTATTAACAATAATTTACAAGTGTTTTGTAGCGGAGGGATATAAAGACTATTAAATCAATACATAGAATTCAATGAGATATAGTGTTTCGAAAGATTATGGAATTTTTATGAATATTACTGTAAAAAAATAATTTTTTAAAAATTTTCAATAATAACACTTTACAAAACTCAAAAAATTAGTAGAATAATAGTTAATAAGAATCTTCTGATAAATATATAAAGAAAAACAGAATTATCAGAAAATTCTTAAATGAGAGCGTTAAGAATTAGGGAGGGTACAGAAAGTGAAAAAGAAAAAAATGAAAAAACTAACAGCGGTTGTAGTACCAGTTTTAGCAATGAGTATGGCATTAACAGCATGTTCTACATCAGGTGGAGATAAGAAGACAAGCACGAATTCTAGCTCTGGTGGAGATAGCAAATCAGAAGGGAAATTAGCAGCAAAACAAGTACTAAATCGTACTGAAACAAATGAGATTCCAACAATGGATACTTCTAAAAATACAGATACATTAGGTTCTCAAATTTTAGGGAACACAATGGAAGGTTTATATCGATTAGATAAAGATAACAAACCAATCCCAGCTGCTGCAGAATCAAGCACGAAGAGTGAGGATGGTAAAAAATATACATTTAAACTACGTAAAGATGCAAAATGGTCAAATGGTGATCCTGTAACAGCGAAAGATTTCGCATATGCATGGCAACGTCTATTAGATCCAAAAACAGCTGCTGAGTATGCATTTATCGCATTCCCAATTAAAAATGCAGAAGCGGTGAATAAAGGTGAAAAACCTGTAACAGAACTAGGAGTAAAGGCAGTAGATGATACTACTTTAGAAGTTGAATTAGAACAAGCAGTACCATACTTCTTAAACTTAGTAGCATTCCCATCGTACTATCCATTAAATGAGAAGTTCGTGAAGGAAAAAGGAGATAAATACGGTTTAGAGTCTGATACAACAGTATATAACGGACCGTTCGTTCTTACTGATTGGAAGCATGAGCAAGGTTGGAAATTAAAGAAAAACGACCAATATTGGGATAAAAAGACTGTAAAACTAGATGAAATTAACTATAGTGTAGTAAAAGAAGTAGCTACAAGAGTAAATTTATATGATACAAATGCAATTGATTTTGCGCTTCTATCAGGTGAATTCGTTGATAAGTATAGAAATAATAAAGAAGAGTTTGGCACATATTCACAAGTAAGCACATACTTCTTACGTCTGAACCAAAAACGTGGCGGACAAGATACACCATTAAAGAGCCAAAAATTACGTGAAGCAATCGCGCTTTCTATCGATAAGAAAAATCTATCAAATGTAATTTTAAATGATGGATCTAAACCTGCGGACTTCTTAGTACCAAAAGGATTAGCAAGTGGTCCAGACGGTAAAGATTTCCAAGAAACATTTAAAAATGGTATTAAGCCAGATGCGAAAAAAGCAGCAGCTGCATGGAATGAAGCGAAAAAAGAACTTGGAAAAGACCAAGTTACAATTGAGCTATTAAACTATGATACTGGTAATGCGAAAAAAGTTGGAGAATATGTAAAAGACCAAATCGAGAAAAACTTAAAAGGTGTAACAGTTAATATTAAACTTCAGCCATTCAAACAAAAGCTAAAATTAGAAACAGAGCAAGATTATGATTTATCATTTGCTGGTTGGGGACCTGACTACGCTGACCCAATGACATTCTTAGATATGTTCCAGTCTAATCATTCTCATAACCAAATGAGCTTCGCTGATTCAAAGTATGATGATATGATCAAAAAAGCTGGCGGAGAATTAATGGGTGACGCGAAGAAACGTTGGGAAGAGCTAGGAAAAGCTGAGAAATTACTTCTTGAGCAAGATGTAGCGCTTGTACCTTTATACCAACGTGGTGATGCATATGTTCAAAAACCAAATGCAAAAGGCATCGTTCACCATAACATCAGTCCAGAGTATAGCTTCAAGTGGGCATATATGACTGAAAAAGATGGAAAATAATTTTTAAACAGTAATGTTATCTTTAAGTAGATGTATACAAGTTTATTAGCTTATTTTGTAGTGAGAATCTCGTTGGCCACAATAGAAAGATAAATGATAGAGCATTCCAAAAGTAGACTATTTACTTTTGGAATGCTCTTTTTATTATGAGATTACATGCAAATAAAACGATAGATATAATGAAGAATTTGTATAGTGATAATTGTAAAAAGAATACTTGTTACTATCACAAAAAAATTTTTAGAATATTTTAAAAATAACTTTACAAAACTTGAAAAAATAGTAGAATATTAATTAATAAGAATTTTCTGATAACTAGTTATTAGAAAGTCTATCAAAGATGGTTTCGTACATATAATTGGGGAGGGTACAAAAATGAAGAAAAAGATGAAAAAGTTCACGGCGGTTGTAGCGCCAGTTTTAGCAATGAGTATGGCGTTGACAGCGTGTTCTGGATCTGGTGGGGAGAAGAAATCAACTACGACGTCTAGTGGTGGTGGGGAAGAGAAAAAAGCTGAAATTAAATACGCAGCGAAACAAGTATTAAATCGTACAGAAAATCAAGAAATTCCGACGATGGATGTTTCAAAATCTACTGATACATTAGGTTCTCAAATTTTAGGGAACACAATGGAAGGATTATATCGTCTTGATAAAGATAATAAGCCAATCCCAGCTGTGGCAGAATCTAGTACGAAAAGCGAGGATGGCAAAAAATATACATTTAAACTACGTAAAGATGCAAAATGGTCTAACGGTGATCCTGTAACAGCGAAAGATTTCGTATACGGATGGCAGCGCTTACTTGATAAAAATACAGCGGCAGAATATGCGTTTATCGCTTTCTATATTAAAAATGCAGAAGCAATTAATAAAGGTGAAAAACCTCTAACAGATTTAGGAGCAAAAGCGGTAGATGATTATACACTAGAAGTAGAATTAGAAAAGCCAGTACCGTATTTCTTGAATTTAATGGCATTCCCATCGTACTATCCTTTAAATGAAAAGTTCGTAAAAGAAAAAGGGGATAAGTTCGGTTTAGAAGCAGATACAACGTTGTATAATGGACCGTTCGTTATGGCGTCATGGAAACATGAACAAGGATGGCAGTTAAAGAAAAATGATCAGTATTGGGATAAAAAGACTGTGAAATTAGAAGAAATTAACTATAGTGTAGTAAAAGAAGTTGCGACGAAAGTAAACTTATATGATACAGGATCAATTGATTTTACACTATTATCAGGAGAATTCGTTGATAAATATAAATCGAACAAAGAGGAGTACGGTGAGTATTCAGAAGCAAGTACATTCTTCTTACGTTTAAATCAAAAGCGTAACGGACAAGATACACCGTTAAAGAGCAAAAAACTACGTGAAGCAATTGCGTTATCAATTGATAAAAAAGGCTTAGCGAACGTTATTTTAAATAACGGTTCAAAAGCAACAGATCAATTAGTACCAAAAGGGCTTGCGACAGGGCCTGACGGTAAAGATTACCAAGATACATT
The DNA here is from genome assembly GCF_057809515.1 of Bacillus sp. FG16. Lineage (NCBI taxonomy): Bacteria > Bacillati > Bacillota > Bacilli > Caryophanales > Bacillaceae > Bacillus > Bacillus sp. FG16. Next base: position 655 of record NZ_JBMDKC010000006.1, on the reverse strand, counting down.
TAAAAATGGTCTAAAATATGATCCGAAAAAAGGTGCAGCAGCTTGGGAAGCGGCGAAAAAAGAACTTGGAAAAGATCAAGTGACAATTGAACTACTAAGCTATGATGATGGAACTGCGAAAAAAATTGCTGACTATTTTAAAGATCAAATTGAGAAAAACTTAAAAGGTGTAACGGTTAACACGAAAATTCAGCCGTTCAAACAAAAACTGAAATTAGAGTCAGCGCAAGATTATGAAGTTTCATTTGCAGGTTGGAGCCCGGATTATTCGGATCCAATGACGTTTATTGATATGTTTGAATCGAAGAGCCCGTATAACCAAATGAGTTATTCGAATCCAAAATACGATGAAATGGTAGCGAAAGCAGGTAATGAATTATTGTCTGATCCGAAGAAGCGTTGGGAAACGTTAGGAAAAGCAGAGAAATTGTTCCTTGAAGAAGATGCAGGATTAATTCCTTTATATCAAACAGGTAGAGCGTATGTAATGAAACCGAATGTTAAAGGAATTGTGAAACATAACATCAGTCCAGAATATAGCTTTAAGTGGGCTTATGTAACGGAAGGGAAATAATAAAAAAGAGCGTTTTAAAGGTATAAATGAACTGCACCCCAATTGTTAGACACAGTCTAACAATTGGAGGTGCAGTTTTTC
>NZ_JBMDKC010000059.1:0-35985 GCF_057809515.1 Bacillus sp. FG16 | reverse complement strand
TTTTATCAAGCTGCCTAATGAAATAACCGTGTCTAACTTTTAGGGGTCACTTCATGGTGAGCTGCTTTTTTCTTATTTATTCTTAGCTAAAATTTCTTTTGCGATTTCATCAATTAGCATATCTTTTCCAATTGGATTGAATGCTTTCGTATTGAAGACTTCATTTGATACTTCATATACGTGATTGTTCTTAACCGCTTTATTGTCTTTCCAAACAGCACTATTTTTGTAGTCTTCGTAAACTTTATCAGCTTCGCCGCCAAAGTTTACAATAAACATTTGGTCAGGCTGGAATGCAACTAGGCCTTCTAGTGATACTTGCGCCATTGTTTGTTTTAAATCCGTACCTTTTGTTGCAGGAAGTTTTAAGTCGTTAAAGATGATGTCACCGTATCCGAAGCTGCCGTATACACGGAAGTTTTGCGGTGTAACTGCAACGAACATAAAGTTCTCATCTTTTGTTTTCTCTTTAATTTTTTTAGATAAAGAGTCTGCTTTCTTATCGTAGTCTGCAATCCATTTGTCTGCTTTCTTCTCTTCGTCAAATAGCTTACCTACTTCTTTAAACTTACCACGCCAGTCTTCTAAGTTTGTTTCTAGAACAACTGTAGGTGCAACTTTTTCTAGTTGATCATAAATTTTTAATTGACGGTTGTTTAAAATAATTAAGTCTGGTTTTAAAGCAGTAACAGCTTCTAAATCAACTTTAGGTGCCCAGTACCAACCAACTGCTTTTACTCCATCTAACTTGTCTGTTAAATGATTTTGGATTTTATCTTTATATGTATTTGCTGTACCAACAGGTTTGTGTCCAAGAAGTAATAGTTCTTCTGTTGATCCAGATAAGTCAACAATTCTCTTTGGATTTACTGGAATTGTAGCTTCACCTTTAGCATGTTTTACAACTTTTGTTTTCGGTTGTTCTTTTACTTTCGATTCTTCTTTTTGAGAAGAACATCCAACGATAGAAAGAACAACAAGCATAATAGTAAATAAAATAAATAGTTTACGTTTCATCCTGATGTAACCCCTTTAATTAGTATTGATAATCATTATCGACTTCTGTATATTAAGGTGCTTTAAACTTTCTGTCAATGGAAAATAACAGAAGTTTCAAGTGGAGAACATTTGTTGGGGCAGTCTCGCTTTTCTATCATTAAATATGTTAAAATGGAATACATGATTTAAGAGGGAGAGATCGTATTTTGTTTGAATATGTTACAGGTTACGTGGAGCATGTAGGGCCGGAATATGTCGTAATTGATCATAATGGAATTGGTTATCAAATTTTCACACCGAATCCGTATGTATTTCAAAGAAGTAAGCAAGAAATCCGTGTCTATACATATCATTATGTGAGAGAAGATATTATGGCACTTTACGGGTTTAAAACACGTGAAGAGCGTTTATTATTTACAAAGTTGTTAGGCGTGTCCGGCATTGGGCCAAAAGGCGCTCTTGCAATTTTAGCTTCTGGTCAAACAGGACAGGTCGTTCAAGCGATTGAGCATGAAGATGAGAAGTTTTTAGTGAAATTCCCAGGCGTCGGAAAGAAAACAGCACGCCAAATGATTTTAGATTTAAAAGGAAAACTAGCAGATGTCGTACCAGATGCATTTGTTGATTTATTCTCAGATACAGAACGTTTTGATGAGAAGAAAGGTTCATCAGCGGAGCTTGATGAGGCACTGGAAGCTCTGCGCGCACTTGGATACGCAGAACGCGAGGTTTCTCGCGTTGTACCAGAGTTATTAAAAGAATCATTAACGACGGATCAGTATATTAAAAAGGCACTTAGTCTTTTACTAAATGGTAAGAGGTGAGTATAATGGACGAACGTCTCCTTTCAGGGGAATCTGCATATGAAGATTCGGATTTAGAATATTCATTACGGCCACAGACGCTCCGTCAGTATATTGGCCAAGATAAAGCGAAACATAATTTAGAAGTATTTATTGAAGCGGCGAAAATGCGTGAAGAAACGTTAGATCACGTGCTTTTATATGGACCACCAGGTCTTGGTAAAACGACGCTTGCGAATATTATTGCAAATGAGATGGGCGTTAATGTTAGAACAACTTCAGGTCCGGCAATTGAAAGACCAGGAGATTTAGCTGCTGTATTAACAGCGCTTCAGCCAGGGGATGTATTATTTATTGATGAAATTCATCGTTTGCATAGATCAATTGAAGAAGTATTGTATCCTGCGATGGAAGACTTTTGTCTTGATATCGTAATTGGAAAAGGGCCTTCAGCACGTTCTGTACGCCTAGATTTACCGCCATTTACATTAGTTGGAGCAACGACACGTGCTGGAGCATTATCGGCACCGCTTCGTGACCGCTTCGGTGTACTTTCAAGGTTAGAGTACTACACAGTAGATCAGCTTTCTGCGATTGTTGAACGTACAGCAGAAGTATTTGAAGTTGAAATCGATTCGTTAGCTGCATTAGAAATTGCAAGACGTGCTCGTGGTACACCTCGTATTGCGAATCGGCTTTTAAGACGTGTACGTGATTTCGCACAAGTTCGTGGTAACGGAACGGTTACGATGGAAATTACGCAAATGGCATTAGAGCTACTGCAAGTAGATAAATTAGGTCTAGATCATATTGATCATAAATTACTGCTTGGTATTATTGAGAAATTCCGTGGTGGTCCAGTTGGGTTAGAAACGGTTTCAGCAACAATTGGAGAAGAATCTCATACAATTGAAGATGTGTATGAGCCGTATTTATTACAAATTGGCTTTTTACAACGAACGCCACGGGGCCGAATTGTAACGCCGCTTGCGTATGAACATTTCGGAATGGAGATACCAAAAGCATGACGGAGATGCCCAAATTACTTATTACAGCGGGAATCTTGCTCATCGTTGTTGGATTAGCTTGGAAGTTCATTGGAAGGCTTCCAGGCGATATTTTTGTGAAAAAAGGAAACGTTACCTTTTATTTTCCTATCATTACATGTATTGTGTTAAGTATTGTATTATCTTTTATTATGTATATAATAAATCGATTTAAATAAGAAATAGGTGGATATAGCTATGGATATAAATCTGTTTGATTTTCATTTACCAGAAGAACTTATTGCGCAAGTCCCGTTAGAAGATCGTGAAACATCAAGATTAATGGTGTTAGACCGTGAAACAGGTGATATTGAGCATAAACATTTTACGGACATTCTTTCTTACTTACATGAGGGGGATTGCTTAGTTTTAAATGAAACGAAAGTTATGCCTGCTCGTTTGCATGGTGTGAAAGAAGATACAGGCGCGCACATTGAAGTACTTCTTTTAAAACAAGAAGAAGGCGATAAGTGGGAAACGCTTGTAAAGCCAGCGAAACGTGTAAAAGAAGGAACTGTTATCTCTTTTGGCGAAGGGAAATTAAAAGCAACTTGCACAGGAACTGCAGATCAAGGTGGACGTCAGCTTGAATTTTCATATGACGGCATCTTCTATGAAATTTTAGATGAACTTGGGGAAATGCCACTTCCTCCATATATTAAAGAGACGCTAGAAGATCGCGATCGCTATCAAACAGTATATGCGAAAGAAATCGGTTCAGCGGCAGCGCCGACTGCGGGACTTCACTTTACAGAAGAGTTACTTGAGAAGTTAAAGCAAAAAGGCGTTCAGTTAGCATTCATTACCCTTCACGTAGGACTTGGAACATTTAGACCAGTTTCTGCAGACACGATTGAAGAACACCATATGCACGCAGAATATTACCATATGTCTGAAGAGACAGCTGCATTATTAAATCGTGTGAAAGAGAATGGTGGACGTATTATTACTGTAGGTACGACATCAACTCGTACGTTAGAAACAATTGCAACAGATCATGACGGTAAGCTTTGCGCCGCTTCTGGATGGACAGATATTTTCATGTATCCGGGATATGAATTTAAAGCAATTGATGGTTTAATTACAAACTTCCACTTGCCGAAATCAACATTAATTATGCTTGTAAGTGCATTTGCAAATAGAGATAATGTACTTCATGCTTATAATGAAGCAGTAAAAGAAAAATATCGTTTCTTTAGCTTCGGTGATGCAATGTTCGTTGCATCTCACGCTAAAATGAGAAACAAATAAAAGGAGTAAGTTATGACAGCAATTCGTTATGAATTTATTAAGACATGTAAACAAACGGGTGCCCGTTTAGGTCGTGTGCATACACCGCACGGTTCATTTGATACACCAACATTTATGCCAGTTGGTACACTTGCGACAGTTAAGACAATGTCACCAGAAGAATTAAAAGCAATGGATTCTGGCATTATTTTAAGTAATACGTATCATTTATGGCTACGTCCAGGTCATGAAATTATTCGTGAAGCAGGCGGCTTGCATAAATTTATGAACTGGGATCGTGCAATCTTAACAGACTCTGGTGGTTTCCAAGTATTCAGTTTAAGTGACTTCCGTCGTATTAAAGAAGAAGGCGTTCACTTCCGTAATCACTTAAATGGAGATAAATTATTCTTATCACCAGAAAAAGCGATGGAAATCCAAAATGCATTAGGTTCAGATATTATGATGGCATTTGATGAGTGTCCACCATTCCCGGCTACTTTTGAATATATGAAGAAATCTGTAGAGCGTACAAGCCGCTGGGCAGAACGTTGCTTAAAAGCGCATGAACGTCCGCAAGATCAAGGTTTATTCGGTATTGTACAGGGCGGGGAGTACGAAGAGCTTCGTCGTCAAAGTGCTAAAGACCTTGTTTCAATGGACTTCCCTGGTTACGCTGTAGGTGGTTTATCTGTTGGTGAACCGAAAGATATTATGAACCGTGTGCTTGAGTTTACAACACCACTTCTTCCAGATAATAAGCCTCGTTACTTAATGGGTGTAGGTTCTCCTGACTCGTTAATCGATGGCGCAATTCGTGGTATTGATATGTTTGACTGCGTACTTCCAACTCGTATCGCTCGAAATGGTACATGTATGACAAGTGAAGGTCGCCTCGTTGTGAAAAATGCGAAATTCGCAAGAGACTTCGGTCCGCTTGATCCAAACTGTGATTGCTACACATGTAAAAATTACTCTCGTGCGTACATCCGTCACTTAATGAAATGTGATGAAACGTTCGGAATTCGTTTAACGTCTTATCACAACCTTCATTTTCTGTTAAACTTAATGGAGCAGGTGAGACAAGCTATTCGTGAAGACCGTCTTGGCGATTTCCGCGAAGAGTTCTTTGAACAGTATGGCTTTAATAAACCGAATGCTAAAAACTTCTAATACATAATTTAAAAGGAGGAACAAAAGATGAATGCAGGTATGATGAATATCGTTATGATTGTTGCGATGTTTGCGATTTTCTATTTCTTATTAATTCGCCCGCAACAAAAGCGTCAAAAAGCAGTTGCTCAAATGCAAAACGAATTAGCAAAAGGTGATGCTATCATAACAATTGGTGGTTTACACGGTACAATCGAATCAGTAGATGAGACGAAAATTGTTATTAAATCTGGTGGTTCACACTTAACTTTCGATCGCAATGCGATTCGTGAAGTTGTGAAAAACTAATGTGGAAGGCCCTGCATGAAATGTGCAGGGCCTTTTTTAGTTACTTTGCTTTGACATATTTACACCGAAAATACCACCGAGTGTACTCGCTCCCATTAATGCTAATTGATAAAGTAATTGTGAGTTCGATAAAGTTTGAGAAAAGCCTAAATAGTTAACTAGAAAAACGAGTATAGTGAATGTGAGACCTGTTGTGAGACCTACTAGCCACCCTTTCCCCTGCGCTTTTTTGCCAGCGATAAAACCAGACATAAGCATAGATAAAAGAGCGAGTATAAAAATAGTAACGGCTAATGTCCCTTCGTTTATATTCGTAAACTTTAATAAAAGAGCCATAATCATGCTAGTAAGAGATGCGAGAATTAATAGTGTAATAATACCGAAGCCGATTGCAGTGGATAATTTTTTCGTTCCATCCATTTATACATTCCCCCTTTTTAATACAAGCATATTTTCCTTTTGTCTAAGTTAGACTAGTTTCTTTTTTATAGGGGAGTCTATACGTAAAAAAGGAGATGTAGAAATGGAATGGATATCAATAATTGGACGAACAATGCTTTTGTATATCATCATCTTAATTATTTTTCGTCTTATGGGTAAACGTGAGATAGGAGAGCTAAGTGTATTAGATTTAGTCGTATTTATTATGCTTGGAGAAATGGCCGTAGTAGCAATTGAAAATACAGATAAATCACTTTGGCATCAATTAGTTCCGATGACTTTTCTTATGTGCATCCAAATTATTTTGTCAGTCATTTCCCTAAAGTATCAACGCTTTCGGCATTTAATAGAAGGTGAGCCGGCTATTCTTGTAAACGCGGGAAAGATTGATGAAAAGAAGATGAGAAAGCAACGTTATAATATAGATGATTTAATGATGCAATTAAGGGAACAAGGAGTTGGGGATATTCGGGATGTAGAATATGCTATTTTGGAACCGTCTGGGAAGTTATCTGTCTTTCAAAAACAAAAAAATAAACAAGATGCATTGCAGTTTACTCTTCCTCTTATTATTGATGGAGAAATTCAATCTAGTCATTTACAAATGATTGAACATACAGATGAATGGCTTATTGAGAAATTAAAAAACTTAGGTTATAACGATGTAAAACAAATTTTATACTGTAGTTTTCAAAACGGACAATTTTTTGTTGATGTAAAAGAAAATTAGAGATTTATCCTTTGAAAGAGTAAGAATGATTGGTTTAACTAATAATCAGTGGAGATTACCCCACTGATTAAAGTTTCAACTTATTTCAAAAATGAAAGTTTACGAATGATAGGGAGACGACTTAACTCTTCTTTTCGAATGAGTTTGAAAGTGAAGAGAAGTACGATATAAACAATTGTTGTTAAAGTGATTTCCCATAATGTTTGTATGCCAAGGGAATGAGAGAAAATAATATATTTATGAAGATAAAAACCGAAGGCGCCTGCGATACCGATGGCAAGTCCGCCGAAAATATAGTCTTTTGCGTAAATGGTAAATGTAATCTTTTTTAAAACAGTAGCGTAGTGAAGAAATGTTACTGTTACAATATTTGCAGCGATAGCAAGTGCAACTCCCATCATTTGAAATTCTGGCCTTGAGGCTAGTACAAAAATAACGATTAATTTCACGATGGCGCCAATAAATGTATTCATCATTGCAGCTCTTGCTAAGTTTAAAGCTTGCAAAACAGAGGTAAGTGGACTTTGGAAATAATGAAATAAAAAGCAAGGCGCAAGAAGTTGAATGAATGCTGTTGCGCTGTCTGATCCGTACATAAGAGTTAAAATAGGAGAAGCGAATACGTATAATATAACGACAGACCATCCGCCGGTAATTAATGAAATTCGAAGTGCTTGTTGTAAACGGTGCTCCACTAATTTATGTTGTCTTTTTGCCATTGCTTCACTAATAGAAGGAACGAGCGCTGTAGAAAGAGCGTATGTAATAAAGGCGGGTAGTGATAGAAGCGGGAATGCATAACCGTTTAATATACCGTATTGCTGGGTTGCAACAGAAGCAGCGACACCAGCGATTGCTAAGCTTTGCATAACGACAATAGGTTCAAAAAAATATGAAATGGAGCCGATTAAACGACTTCCTGTAGTTGGAAGGGCAATATCCATCAGAGAATAAAATGTCCCTTTGCTTTCCTTTACAGTAGTGAAAAATCCAGAGCGTATTGATAAATGTTTTTCTCGCTGAAATAACGTGAGTAAAAATAATAAGGATGCAACTTCACCGAGAACAGCTGATAACATAGCGCCGGCTGCAGCGTATTCTATGCCGTAAGGTAAAAATAATTGAATGCATATAGCGATAATGGTAATGCGGACGACTTGTTCTAGAACTTGCGCATAAGCGCTAGGTTTCATGTTTTGTTTCCCTTGAAAGTAACCACGCAAAACAGAAGAAACAGCAATAACGGGAACAACGGGCAAAATGGCCATTAATGGATAGTACGTTCTTTCGTCGGTTAATAATGTTTTTGCTAAAATAGGTGTGAGGAACATAATTCCGATTGTTAAAATGATACTAATAACGGATGTAACAGCTAGTGATACGGTTAATATTTTTTTAACTCTTTGTTTATCGTTCACAGCTTCCGCTTCTGCTACAAATTTTGCGATTGCGACAGGAAGACCAATTTGTGTCAATGTAATTGCTAAAATGAATGTAGGAACGGCCATCATATAAAGACCAACGCCTTCTTCTCCTAAAATACGTGCCATTACTATGCGGTTGATAAAGCCGAGTATTTTTGTAATAAAGCCGGCTATCATTAAAATAAATGCGCCTTTTAAAAAGCTTTGTCTCGTCATGTTCTTCTCCTACCTTCTCAAAATCAATGGAATGATTTACAATAATTTATATGCACGTACGAGACAAGAATGACAAGCATTTAAGAGAGTGAAGTATGATAGTGCTCTTGAAAGTAGTTATTGCTGTCCATTAGAGCGGGATTAAAGCGACTTTTTCGTGCTGAAATAAGAAGGAGATGTTATAGATGTTAGATAGAGAGGCTTTGGTAGAATCATACCGCGGACAGTTACAAGTCGTTTTAGAAAGTAAAGTAGAAGAGTTTCAAATGTTCGGTTACGACCGAGTGACAGATGATGACATTTGGAAGTTTCTTAAAGTGAAAAAGTGGAAGAAGATAGACAGCGATGTTAGATTGTATGAATTAGTTAATGACGTATTAACAGTAAGTACTAATGAATATATGACATATTTAACTGTTGAAGCTTATCAAGCACCGCTTTGGTCATTTGATGAGTACGAAAATAAATAACCGACTGCAATTGGTTTGTTCTTCCTTTTGCAGTATAATGATATGTATTGATAAAGAGGAAATAATTGTGTCTAAGATTATATATAAAGGAGGTCGTGAAGAGGAAAATAAATGATGAAAGTGTAGGTAGTGTAAAAGCTTACCTATACAGCTAGTGATGAACTAGCAAAAATTATAGAAAGGAAGTCTACTAACTAGGCGTATGCACACGTATAGCAGTGAATCGTAAAAGATTTATTGAAAGTGTTAGTAGCAGAAAGAGGGTACATATGGCAAAGCGTGGTACGAGAATTGCCGCCTTTTTCCTCATCGTCTTATTAATCGGTGGAGTAATTGGTGCGGCAGGAAAAGACATAGCAAAAGGAATTAGTCTAGGACTAGACCTTCGCGGTGGTTTTGAAATTCTGTATGAAGTAAAACCAGCCAAAAAAGGTGATAAAATCGATCGAGACGTACTTGTAAGTACAGTAGGTGCTCTTGAAAATCGTGTCAATGTTCTCGGTGTAAGTGAGCCGAACATTCAAATCGAAGGGCAAGATCGAATTCGTGTACAGCTTGCTGGTGTACAAGATCAGCAAAAAGCACGTGAAATGTTATCAACACAAGCGAAATTAACATTCCGTGATGTGGATGATAACCTTCTTATGGATGGAACGGATTTAAAAGGCGGCGGAGCGAAACAAACGTTTGATGAGCAAGGCCGTGCGAGCGTAGGTCTTACACTGAAAAGCGCTGAAAAATTCCGTGCAGTAACTGAAAAGATTTCAAAAATGCCACCACCAACGAATTTAATGGTAATTTGGCTTGACTTTGAAGAAGGAAAAGATTCATATAAAGCAGAATCTGCAAAACCGAATCCGAAGTTCTTATCAGCAGCAACAGTAAGCCAAGTATTTAACCAAGCTGAAGTATCTATCGTAGGTGGAAACTTCACAGTTGAAAGTGCGAAACAACTTTCATCTTTATTAAATGCAGGTGCACTTCCTGTTGATTTAAAAGAAATGTATTCAACATCTGTTGGAGCGAAATTTGGTCAACAAGCATTAGATCAAACAATTTTCGCTAGTGCGATTGGTATCGCTCTTATTTTCTTATTTATGCTTGTGTATTACCGTTTACCAGGGCTTGTAGCTGTAATTATGTTAGGTCTATACATTTTCGTTACATTACTTGTCTTTAACTGGATGCATGCGGTTCTGACATTACCAGGTATTGCCGCATTAGTGCTTGGGGTAGGTATCGCAGTTGATGCGAATATTATTACGTACGAGAGACTGAAAGAAGAGCTGAAAATTGGTAAGTCCATGATGTCAGCATTCCGAGCTGGTAACCATCGTTCCTTAGCAACAATTCTAGATGCGAACGTTACGACTCTTGCAGCTGCAGGTGTGTTATTTGTATATGGTACAAGCTCAGTTCAAGGGTTTGCAACAAGTTTAATTGTAAGTATTTTAGTCGGTTTCATTACGAACGTATTCGGTACTCGTTTCTTACTAGGTTTACTTGTAAAGAGCCGTTACTTCGATAAAAAACCAGGATATTTTGGTGTGAAACAAAAGGATATTATTCCTTTAACAAAAGGTGTAGTACATCCACCAACGAAATTTGATCGTATTAACTTCGTAAATATCGGTCATAAATTCCTTATCTTCTCAATTGTAGTTGTAATTGCAGGTGCAATTATCCTGCCAATTTTCAAGTTGAATCTTGGTATTGACTTTGCAAGTGGCACACGTATGGACTTGCAATCAAAACAAGCAGTTACTGTAGCTGATGTTCATAAAGATTTTAAAGAGTTGAACATTGATGTGAAGGAAGAAAATATTGTACCGACTGGGGATGACAATAAAGGTTTCGCAGTTCGTACATTAGGTGTTTTATCAAAAGATGAAATTGCGAAAACAAAAACATTCTTCCATGATAAATATGGTACGGATCCAAACATAAGTACAGTTTCACCGACAATCGGTAAAGAGATTGCACGAAATGCATTTATCGCTGTACTAATTGCTTCTGCAGTTATCATTTTATACGTAAGTATTCGATTCCGATTTACGTATGCGTTATCTGCAGTGCTTGCGTTACTACATGACGCATTCGTTATGGTTGTTATGTTTAGTATTTTCCAATTGGAGGTAGACTTAACGTTTATCGCTGCAGTACTAACAATCATCGGTTATTCTATTAATGACTCGATTGTTACATTTGATAGAAACCGTGAATTATACAAACAGAAAAAACGAGTGCGCGATATAAAAGACCTAGAAGAAATCGTAAATGCAAGTATTCGCCAAACGCTTGGTCGTTCGATTAACACCGTATTAACAGTGTTACTCCCAGTAATTGCACTGCTTATCTTCGGTAGTGAGTCACTACGTAACTTCTCGTTTGCGTTGCTTGTTGGATTAATTGTAGGTACGTACTCTTCTGTTTTCGTTGCCTCTCAAATTTGGTTAATGCTTGAAAACCGTCGTTTGAAAAGAGGTAAAAACAAGAAGAAGGTTGAGAAAGTAGAATCTGAACCGCAAGTATAGAAAAGATGATGTCTCTTTATGAGGCATCTCTTTTTTCGTTTGTGGATACAATAAGATAGCAACTTTTTGATGGGAAGAAGATGGAAGAAAGTGGTGGTGTTATCGCTGTTTTTGTTAAAATAAAAAGATAGGTTAAGAAAAGAAGGGATTTTAATTATGGAAAAAGATGAACGTTTTAAACAGGCCGAGTTTGGTGCTATTGTCGGGATCGTTGGTAATATTATATTAGCAATTGTAAAGGCGGTAATTGGTTATATTGGGAACAGTAAAGCACTGTTAGCAGATGCGGTGCATTCTGCATCAGATGTAATTGGTTCGCTAGCTGTACTTTTTGGATTGCGAGCGGCAAAGCAGCCACCTGATGAAGATCATCCGTATGGTCATGGTAAAGCGGAATCGATTTCAGCGATTATTGTTGCGGTATTATTATTTATTGTGGGACTTGAAATCGCGATTTCATCTATAAAAGCTTTTTCGCAAGAACTAGAACCGCCGAAAGGAATTACGATTTTTGCTGTTGTTCTTTCAATCGTCGTGAAAGAAGGAATGTTTCAATATAAATTCCGATTAGGGAAAAGGGTAAATAGTGATGCAATTATTGCAAATGCATATGAGCACCGTTCGGATGTATTTTCTTCAATTGCAGCTTTAATCGGTATTTGTGCAGCTATACTAGGTGGTAAGCTTGGTATAGACTGGCTTGTATATGCTGATCCGATTGCAGGATTAGTTGTTTCACTACTTGTTGTAAAAATGGCATGGAGCATTGGAGCGGAAGCAATTCATGCAACGCTTGACCATGTTCTTCATGAGGAGGATGTTATTCCGCTTAGAGAAGCGGTTCTTCAAGTAGATGGTGTGAAAAAAATTGGTTCTTTATATGCACGGGAGCATGGTCATTATGTTATTGTCGATATTAAAGTGTCTGTAGATCCATACATTACTGTAGAAGAAGGACACCGCATTGGAAAACATGTGAAAGAAATACTTATGAAACAAGATAATGTACAAAATGTATTCGTACATATAAATCCGTATTCTCCAAATTAAACATCATTAACATTTTAGTATGTAGATATTGCATCATAGTTTGCATTATATTGTCACCCCTTAATCTGTCTTGTATAATGAACAGGTTAAGGGGTGATTTCGTGTTACAACCGAAGACGCGTTGGAAAGAAAAAGAATATAATGAAGAGCGAGTGAGTGAATTAGCAAGTAAATTACAGTTATCGCCACTTGTCGTTTCATTATTCCTCGGTAGAGGACTAGATACAGAAGATAAGATTTTAGATTTTTTAAATACAGAAAATCAAGAATTTCATGATCCATTTTTATTAGAAGGAATGGATAGAACGGTAAAACGTGTAAATAAGGCGATTCAAAATGGAGAGCAAATATTAATATTTGGTGATTACGATGCGGACGGAGTAAGTAGTACGACGGTTTTATATCTTGCTCTTCAAGAATTAGGTGCAGAAGTAGAATTTTACATTCCAAATCGTTTTACAGAAGGGTATGGACCGAACGAAGAAGCGTTTCGTTGGGCGCATAGCGCAGGGTTCTCACTGATTATTACTGTCGACACTGGCATCGCAGCAGTACATGAAGCGAATGTAGCGAAAGAGCTTGGAATAGATCTAATTATTACAGATCACCATGAGCCACCGCCAGAATTGCCAGAAGCACTTGCGATTATACATCCGAAATTAGATGGCGGTGTATATCCGTTTCACTATTTAGCTGGTGTAGGTGTTGCGTTTAAAGTTGCGCATGCACTATTAGGCCGTGTACCAGAACATTTATTAGAAATTGCAGTAATCGGTACAGTAGCCGATTTAGTGTCACTTCATGGTGAAAATAGGTTGCTAGTGAAACGCGGTTTAAAACATATGCGTATGACGAAAAATATTGGTTTGAAGGCATTGTTTAAAGTTGCTAACGTTTCGCAAAGTGAAATTACAGAAGAGAGTATTGGCTTCTCAATTGCACCGCGTATTAATGCGGTCGGGCGTTTAGAAGATGCAACGCCGGCTGTACACCTTTTATTATCAGATGATCCTGAGGAAGCGAAAGAGTTGGCCGAAGAAATTGATGAGCTGAACAAACTGCGAAAAGATATTGTAAAGCAAATTACCGAAGAGGCTATCGCTGAAGTTGAAAATAACTTTCCGCCAGAAGAAAACAAAGTATTAGTACTTGCAAAAGAAGGTTGGAATCCAGGTGTAATTGGGATTGTCGCTTCTAAATTAGTTGAACGTTTTTATCGTCCGACTATTGTATTATGCATTGATCCTATAAAAGAAACAGCAAAAGGCTCAGCGCGTAGTATTGCAGGATTTGATTTGTTTGCAAATTTATCAGATTGTAGAGAGTTATTGCCACACTTCGGAGGGCATCCGATGGCAGCTGGGATGACGCTACATATGAATGATGTAGATGAATTACGCCGTCGCTTAAATGAACAAGCAGATGCAATTTTAACAGAAGAAGATTTTATTCCAATTACAGCAGTTGATGTTTTTTGTAAAGTGGAGGATGTAACGCTAGCGGCAATTGAAGATATGCAGAAGTTAGCACCATTTGGTGTTGGAAATCCGAAACCACATATTGCAGTGAAAGATGCAGAGTTAGAAAGTATTCGCGCAATCGGATCAGATGGCTCTCATTTAAAAATGGCTCTTCGTGATGGACAAGCAACACTGGATACAATTGGATTTGGTTTTGGTGCATATGCGAAAGAAATCTCTCCAGTTGCAAAAGTATCTGTAATAGGAGAAGCATCCATCAATGAATGGAACAATTTTAAGAAGCCACAATTAATGGTACAAGATATTTCTGTAGAGGCGTGGCAATTATTTGATTGGCGTAGTATGCGTAATGCAGAAGCAAATTTAGCAGAACTTCCGAAAGAAAAAATAACAATGGTGTATTTTTCTGAAGAGGTATTGAATAAATTTTCTTTAGAGGACTATAAAGAAAAGCTTATGCATGCGTCAGAAGTAACGCATTTGGATGATCAATACATCGTGTTACTCGATTTGCCAAGCGGAACAGATGAATTACGTGAGTTATTTAAAGTAGGATTCCCAGCGCGAATTTATACACTGTTTTATCAAGAAAATAACCATCTATTTAGTACAGTTCCTACGAGAGAACACTTTAAATGGTACTATTCTTTCTTAAGCCAAAAAACACCATTTTCTTTAAGACAATATGGAGAACAACTATGTCGCCATAAAGGCTGGTCAAAAGATACAGTAAATTTCATGACACAGGTGTTTTTTGAGTTAGAATTTGTTACAATAAAAGATGGCGTCATTTTTATGGCAGACAAAAAACAAAAGCGTGATTTAATTGAATCGAACACATATCGTGAGAAAATGAACCACTTACAATTAGAAAAAGAATTGGTTTATAGCACATATCAGCAACTATATACATGGTTTGAAACGATTCGTAATCATAAAGAAGTAGAACAGTTAGGGTAAAGGATTTGTATTTACAAACCTTTTAGATCTGAGGAGGATTCAGAAATATGGATTTCAAGCAACATATCGCAATTGTACCGGATTATCCGAAAGAAGGTATTGTGTTTAAAGACATTACACCTTTAATGAATGACGGTAAAGCATACAAAGCAGCAACAGATGCAATCGTTGAGTACGCAAAAGAAAGAGATATCGATGTTGTAGTAGGACCAGAAGCTCGTGGTTTCATTATCGGTTGCCCAGTTTCTTATGCGTTGGAGGTAGGATTTGCGCCAGTTCGTAAATTAGGAAAATTACCACGTGAAGTAATTACAGTTGATTACGGTAAAGAATATGGAACGGATGTTTTAACAATCCATAAAGATGCAATTAAGCCAGGTCAACGCGTATTAATTACAGATGATCTATTAGCTACAGGTGGAACAATCGAAGCGACAATTAAGTTAGTTGAAGAGCTAGGCGGAGTTGTAGCAGGGATTGCATTCTTAGTAGAGCTTACTTACTTAGATGGTCGTAAAATGTTAGATGGTTACGATGTATTAGTATTAGAAAAATACTAATCACTATATAGGTAAAACTACGGTGATAAAAAGTACCCGTGAATCTCTTGGAGAGGAGCGGGTACTTTTGTATAATTGAACAAAAAATCATGGTGAAATGTCAGTAAAATCTTTTCCTTTTCACAATTCACAATCATTGGGTTATAATGATAGAATATAATTTATTCTATTAAATAAAGATAAAGTCAATTTTCAATAAAAGGTGATTCGATGGCAAATGAGCAGGTACTAACAGCTGAACAGGTACTCGAGAAAGCAAGTCAATATTTAGCGGATGAAGATATTGAGCTAGTGGCACGTGCCTATGAATATGCACGTGATGCGCATAGCGAACAATATAGAAAATCGGGTGAACCGTATATTATTCATCCGATTCAAGTTGCAGGTATTTTAGTTGATTTACACATGGATCCAGCTACGGTATCAGCAGGTTTCTTACATGATGTAGTGGAAGATACAGAGATTACGTTAGAAGATATTGAACGGGAATTTAACAAAGAAATTGCTATGCTTGTTGATGGTGTTACAAAGCTTGGGAAGATTAAATATAAATCTCATGAACAACAACAAGCCGAAAACCATCGCAAAATGTTTATTGCAATGGCTCAAGATATTCGAGTTATTTTAATTAAACTAGCTGATCGTCTTCATAACATGCGTACATTGAAACATTTGCCTCAAGAGAAGCAGCGTCGCATTGCGAATGAAACGTTAGAAATCTTTGCACCTTTAGCACATAGACTCGGAATTAGTACTATTAAATGGGAGCTAGAGGATACGTCACTTCGCTATTTAAATCCACAGCAATATTACCGTATTGTAAATTTAATGAAGCGTAAACGTGCAGAACGTGAAGAATACTTAGACGAAGTAATGACTGGTATTCGTGAGAAATTAAAAGAAGTTGCAATTCAACCTGAGATTTCTGGAAGACCGAAACATATTTATAGTATTTATCGTAAAATGGCACTGCAAAATAAGCAGTTCAATGAAATTTACGATTTATTAGCTGTACGTGTCGTTGTAAATAGTATTAAAGATTGTTATGCGGTGCTTGGAATTATTCATACGTGCTGGAAGCCGATGCCAGGTCGTTTTAAAGATTATATTGCAATGCCAAAAGCAAATCTATATCAATCTCTTCATACGACTGTAATTGGACCGAAAGGTGATCCACTTGAAGTGCAAATTCGTACGAAAGAAATGCACGAAATTGCAGAATTCGGGATCGCGGCACACTGGGCGTACAAAGAAGGAAAAACAGCAGAAACAACAGGTACATTAGAGAAGAAACTCACATGGTTCCGTCAAATATTAGAATGGCAAAATGAAGCTTCTAATGCAGAGGAATTTATGGAGTCATTAAAAATTGATTTATTCTCTGACATGGTATTCGTCTTTACACCGAAAGGCGATGTAATGGAATTACCACTTGGATCGGTTCCGATTGATTTCTCGTATCGTGTCCATTCGGAAATTGGGAATAAAACAATTGGTGCAAAAGTAAACGGTAAAATGGTGACGCTGGATTATAAATTAAAAACAGGCGACATCATTGAAATTTTAACGTCGAAACATTCATATGGACCAAGTCAAGATTGGGTAAAACTTGCTCAAACATCTCATGCGAAAAATAAAATTCGTCAATTCTTTAAGAAACAACGTAGAGACGAAAATATTGAAAAAGGCCGTGAACTTGTTGAAAAGGAAGTACGTGGTCTAGAGTATGAGATGAAAGAAGTATTAGCGCCTGATAACTTAAAACGCGTCGCTGAGAAATTTAACTTTGCAAATGAAGAAGATATGTTTGCAGCAGTTGGGTATAGCGGAATTACAGCTTCGCAAATTGTTACGCGACTAACGGACAAGTTCCGCAAACAACGCGAAGAAGAAGAAATTGTTGAAGTTAAAGAAGTTCGTAAACCGATGAAAATTCGAAAATGGGATTCTGGTGTAAAGGTAAGCGGTGCTGATAATTTATTAATTCGTTTATCGAAATGCTGTAACCCAGTTCCGGGCGATGATATCGTTGGGTATATTACGAAAGGCCGAGGTGTATCGATTCACCGCCGTGATTGTGTAAATGTTCATACAGAAGAAGCTGTAGAACGATTATTAGAAGTAGAGTGGGAAGGTAGCCCTGAAAAAGAAATTGAGTATAACGTTGATATTGAAATTTCAGGTTACGATCGCCGTGGTTTATTAAATGAAGTACTGCAAGCTGTTACGGAGACGAAAACGTACATTTCAGCTGTTTCTGGTAGAAGTGACCGTAATAAGATGGCAACAATTAATATGTCAATCTCGATTCGTAACTTACAACACTTGAAAAAAGTAGTAGAACGCATTAAACGCGTTCCAGAAATTTATGCAGTACGACGCATGATGCATTAATAGGGAGTGTAGAAAGATGAGAGTTGTTTTACAACGATCAAAGGAAGCGTCTGTCACAGTAAATGGTGAGATTGTAGGGCAAATTCCGTTCGGTCTAACATTGCTAGTTGGCATTACGCACGAAGATACAGAAAAAGATGCAACTTACATTGCAGAAAAAATTGTGAACTTACGTATTTTTGAAGATGAGAGCGGAAAGATGAATCATTCTGTACTTGATGTAGAAGGACAAGTTCTATCTATTTCGCAATTTACATTATACGGAGATTGTCGCAAGGGAAGACGTCCAAACTTTATGGATGCTGCGAAACCTGACTATGCAGAGCATTTATACGATTTCTTTAATGAAGAAGTTCGCAAACAAGGATTGTGTGTGGAAACAGGGAAGTTCGGAGCAATGATGGACGTTTCTTTAATCAATGATGGTCCGGTGACCTTAATTGTAGAAAGTAAATAGTGTTGATAAAAAAGAGAGGATTATATAATCCTCTCTTTTTTATACATTTCGGTAATTCATCTTCATCTGATTTGTGTTACGGGTGAAGCCTAACAATTCAAGTGAAGATGAATTGCCGTGAGAAGGTAGGTTGAACCCTTTTTGTTTCGTTCATAACAATTTTTTGATGGCGAATGTTTGTTTCTTTTTGTCTTACGATATAATCTGTTGTAGATAAGGAGGGAATATATCGTAAGACAACGAAATTGGATAATAATCATTATTCGATTACTTGAGCTAAAAGAAATTTCGATGAAGAACATGTTCATATTTTGTTCCGTTTCATTCCAAATATTGATTTGTCAAAAGTAATGAATAATTTTAATGAACTCTCTAAGAAAGGTGGTGAAAACAATGGCTAGAAAGAAAGCAGTGAAAGTATTACGAAAACAAAAGAAAAGAGAAACCATGCAACGATTCACGCAAAAACAGAATATCGGACGGGCTTGCCTCACAGCTAAAGAATTCCGCTTACTGCAACGCATGTCACATAGTTCAAAAGCATTGCGAAATGTTGGATTGTACACAATGAAACAAAGTTATTTGAACCATAATAAAATGGCTACTGTAAAAGAAGTGGATACTGCCATGCAAGCTGATATGAATTACTCGGGCATTCAATCAAACTCTGTTCAGGCCATTCGTAGAGCCTTATATGCAGAAGTGAAAAGCTTTTTTAAAGCATTGGAACAGTGGAAGAGAAAACAAGAAACCTTCACAGGTCGTCCTAAGTTTCCGAATTATTCTCGTTCAACTGACAAACGAATTATTGAGATCTATCAAGTTCCAAAAGTGGATAATAACGGGTATTGGATGATTCCGATGAATGTTGCATTCAGAAAAAAATTCGGTTCCATTAAAATACGTATGCCTAAAAAATTAAGAAATAAAAAAATCTCCTACATTGAAATTGTACCGAAGCAAAAAGGTCGGTTCTTTGAGGTGCATTACACATATGAAATGCACGTTTCTCAAATGAAGAAACCATCCACGACTACTAGTAGCGCTTTGAGTTGCGATTTAGGTGTAGACAGATTAGTAAGTTGCGCAACCAATACAGGTGATGCATTTTTAATTGATGGAAAAAAACTAAAATCCATTAACCAATACTTCAACAAAATGATGCGTAATCTGCAACTGAAAAATATAGAAAATGGACTTTCAAAACGTGTTGTAACGAATAGAATGGCTGCACTTTGGCATAAACGAGAACGACAAATAAATGGTTACATTTCACAAACTGTAGGCCTGTTGTTTAAAAAAGTGAAAGCATGTAACATAGATACGGTTGTCGTAGGGTATAACGCTGGTTGGAAACAAAAATCTGATATGGGAAAAAAGAATAATCAAACATTTGTGCAAATCCCATTTCATAAATTGATTGCAGCGATTGAGAATAAATGTATAAAAGAAGGTATACGATTTTTAAAACAAGAAGAAAGCTATACTTCAAAAGCTAGTTTTCTTAATAAGGATCCGGTTCCTGTTTGGTCTAAGGAAGATAGGACGCATTATCTCTTTAGTGGCAAACGAATCACTCGTGGTCTGTACCAAAGTAAAGCAGGAACGTGTATCCATGCTGATATTAATGGTGCATTGAATACATTGCAAAAATCAAAGGTTGTAGAATTGGATGACAATCTCAAAGTGAAAACGCCGATTCTATTAGAAGTGCAAAAACGTAAGGCTGTTGCTTCGCGCATAGCTTAGTGGGTGCGTCAACCATCCATGTGTACTCGACTTGTCGGGGCTTGTAGCACACGCCGGATTCATCTGAGTGGTGGCTTCTTCCATAAGGAAGAACTGCTCTTTTTCAAAAGGGTGGTGCAAGTGGGAAAACGATAGTTCATTGCCAGTACCAACCAAAAACATACTTGGGGTGTTACCGTAAGGTGGCATGAATTCTAGAGCGTCAAACTGTCTGAAAAGACCTAGATTTCTAACTCAAGCCCTCACTGAAACGTTTTAACCCAGTAGGGGAGTTGACACATTGTTGTATGTTTTGTTCATTTATCCCGCTATTTGTGGACAGTGGCCTCCCACGGATTAAAGGTTCACTTTCTTTGGAATCAATAGCTTCTGCATTTATGTATAACTCTCTCATCAATATGGAACAATAAAAAGTAAAACATCCATATTGAATGTGAGGGATATACGTATGCGTATGAATGAAAAAGGGCATTCTGTTACAAATGGTGCAAATCAACTATTTAACGTGAATTTTCATGATTTTATTTCAAAAGAGCAAAACAATACTTCAATGGAGCTTGCTTCCGAGTTTGGGATTTCTCTTCAAGATGTAAAGCGTTTAAAGAAGCAGATTGAACGTTCTTAGAGCACTTGACAATCCTACTTAACAAACGTATAGTAATTTTATATTTACATATGAATATAACCGTTGATAGAGAAGAGTAAATGAGACACACATGGAAAGAGAAGGAATGTCTTAGGCTGAAAACATTTCTGCATGATGACTGATTGAATGACACTCTAGAGGTTTCAACTTGAACGGCATATATGCTTAGTAGGGATGAACGCATATTTAAGCGTTATTAAAAAAGTGGAAGCATACGTGCTTCAATTAGGGTGGCACCACGGGTATAATACTCTCGTCCCTACTGTTTAAACAGTAGAGGCGGGAGTTTTTTTATTTTTATTAAGATTAAAACAATTTGAGGAGGAACTGAATATGTCTATTCAAATCCCACGCGGAACGCAAGATATTCTTCCAGGCACTGTTGAGTTATGGCAGTATATCGAAGGGCAAGCACGCGAAATTTGCCGTCGTTACAATTATAAAGAAATTCGTACACCAATTTTTGAGCACACTGAGCTATTTTTACGCGGTGTTGGTGATACGACAGATATCGTACAAAAAGAAATGTACTCATTCCAAGATCGTGGAGAGCGCAGTTTAACATTACGTCCAGAAGGTACTGCACCTGTTGTACGTTCTTACGTTGAAAATAAAATGTTTGGTGATGCAACACAACCAACGAAATTATACTATATCGGTCAAATGTTCCGTTATGAAAGACCACAAGCAGGTCGCTATCGTCAATTCGTACAATTCGGTATCGAAGCAATCGGCAGTAATGACCCTGCAATTGATGCAGAAGTAATTGCACTTGCTGTTGAATTTTACCGCGGCATGGGCTTGAAAAATATTAAAGTTGTATTAAACAGTTTAGGTGACGCAGCGAGCCGTCAAGCACACCGTGATGCATTAATCGCACACTTTGAGCCACGTATCGGCGAATTCTGTTCTGACTGTCAATCTCGCTTAGAAAAGAACCCACTTCGAATTTTAGACTGTAAGAAGGACCGTAACCATGAATTAATGGCAACAGCACCATCTATTACAGAATACTTAAACGAAGATTCAGCAGTATACTACGACAAAGTTCAAGAACTATTAACGATGATGGATGTTCCATTTGAAAAAGATCCGAACTTAGTGCGTGGTTTAGACTACTACCAACACACTGTTTTTGAAATTATGAGTGAGGCAGAAGGTTTCGGTGCGATCACTACATTAAGCGGTGGTGGCCGTTATAACGGACTTGTACAAGAAATCGGTGGACCAGAAATGCCAGGTATCGGTTTTGCAATGAGTATTGAACGTTTAATTATGGCGCTAAAAGCTGAAAACATTGAATTACCACTTGAACATAGCATTGATTGTTACGTTGTAGCGCTTGGTGAAAAAGCGAAAGACCATGCTGCAAAAGTTGCGTTCGATCTTCGTAAAGCTGGGTTATCAGTTGAAAAAGATTATTTAGATCGCAAAATGAAAGCACAATTTAAATCAGCAGATCGTCTAAAGGCGAAATTTGTAGCTGTATTAGGAGAAGATGAGCTAGATAAAGGCATCATTAACTTAAAAGATATGGCAACAGGTGAACAAGAAGAAGTAGCGTTAGATGTATTTGCTTCATACGTAGCAGAGAAATTAATATAGGGGGAACTTACAGTGGCTGAAAGAACACATGCATGTGGAAAAGTAACAGTAGAAGCTGTTGGACAAACAGTTCAATTAAAAGGTTGGGTACAAAAACGCCGTGACTTAGGTGGATTAATCTTTATCGATTTACGTGACCGTACAGGTATCGTACAAGTTGTATTTAACCCAGAAACATCAAAAGAAGCGTTAGAAGTAGCAGAAACAATTCGTAGCGAATACGTATTACACATAGAAGGTACAGTTGTTGAACGTGGTGAAGGCGCGATTAATGACAATATGGCAACTGGTCGTATTGAAGTACAAGCAACGAAAGTAAATGTATTAAACGCAGCGAAAACAACGCCAATTATTATTGCTGATGATACAGATGCATCAGAAGATGTGCGTTTAAAATATCGTTATTTAGACTTACGTCGACCTGTAATGTTCAACACATTCAAAATGCGTCATGACGTAACAAAAACAATTCGTAACTTCTTAGATACAGAAGAGTTTTTAGAAGTTGAAACACCAATTTTAACGAAGAGCACACCAGAAGGAGCTCGTGACTATTTAGTACCAAGTCGTGTACATGATGGTGAATTCTATGCATTACCACAGTCACCACAGTTATTTAAACAGCTTCTTATGGTCGGCGGATTTGAGCGTTACTATCAAGTAGCACGTTGTTTCCGTGACGAAGATTTACGTGCAGATCGTCAACCAGAATTCACGCAAATCGATATTGAAGCTTCATTCTTAACACAAGATGAGATTTTAGAAATGATGGAGCGTATGATGACGAAAGTTATGAAGGATGCAAAAGGTGTAGAAGTTAGTGCACCATTCCCTCGTATGAAATATGCTGATGCAATGGCTCGTTACGGTTCTGATAAGCCAGATACACGCTTTGAAATGGAACTAACAGACTTATCTGAGTTTGCAGCAGGTTGTGGCTTTAAAGTGTTTACAAGTGCTGTAGAAAGCGGCGGACAAGTAAAAGCAATTAATGCAAAAGGTGCTGCAAGTAAATACTCTCGTAAAGACATCGATGCATTAACTGAATTCGTGAAAGTATACGGTGCAAAAGGTCTAGCTTGGCTTAAAGTTGAAGAAGACGGCTTAAAAGGACCGATTGCGAAATTCTTTGGTGAAGAAGATGCAAACGTGTTAATGAGTACATTAGAAGCTACTGCTGGCGACCTATTACTATTCGTAGCAGATAAGAAGAGCGTTGTTGCAGATAGCTTAGGCGCACTTCGTTTACGTCTAGGTAAAGAGCTTGAGTTAATTGATGAAAGTAAATTTAACTTCCTATGGGTAACTGATTGGCCACTTCTTGAGTACGATGAAGATGCAGATCGTTACTTCGCAGCTCATCACCCATTCACAATGCCATTCCGTGAAGACGTTGAGCTATTAGAAACAGCGCCAGAAAAAGCGCGTGCACAAGCATATGACCTTGTATTAAACGGTTATGAGCTTGGTGGTGGATCACTTCGTATTTACGAGCGTGACGTACAAGAAAAAATGTTCAAAGCACTTGGATTCTCACAAGAAGAAGCGCAAGAGCAATTCGGGTTCTTATTAGAAGCATTCGAATACGGTACACCACCACACGGCGGAATCGCATTAGGTTTAGATCGTCTTGTTATGTTACTTGCAGGCCGTACGAACCTTCGTGATACAATTGCATTCCCGAAAACAGCAAGCGCAAGCTGCTTATTAACAGAAGCTCCAAGCCCAGTTGCAGAAGCACAGCTTGAAGAGTTAAACTTGAAATTAAGCTTGAAAGAAGAGAAGTAAGAATAGGGTCTAGATGGTTATACTATAACCATCTAGACTTTTTTTGAGGGGAAGTTTAAAAAGTCCGGTGCTCGAGTAGTTAAAGCTACACTGCGCTCCTCCTGGCTAAAGCGTCTCGATCTGCTCGGTTCTTTAAATCCTCTTTTTTAAACGTGTATTTAGGAAGAAGTAAAATTCTGGTCTATGTTTTCATTCTCGAAATATGTATTTTTAGGAATTCTATAACTTTTTCTATACAAATAGTCGGAAAAACGCTAGAATACATGGTAGACCATTTTTGTAATAGGAGTGTAGAGCTGAATGTTACATCAATTTTCACGTAATGAATTAGCCTTCGGTAAAGAAGGACTTGAAATATTAAAAAATAGTACAGTCGGTATTTTAGGAATTGGCGGCGTAGGGTCATTTTCAGCTGAAGCGTTAGCGCGTTCTGGAGTAGGACGTCTCGTATTAGTTGATAAAGACGTTGTAGATATTACAAACGTAAACCGTCAAATTCACGCTTTAGTATCTACTGTAGGACGTTCAAAAGTAGAATTAATGAAAGAGCGTATTGCAGACATTAATCCGGAATGTGAAGTAATTGGACTAGAAATGTTTTATACAGATGAAACATATGAAGAGTTCTTTAAACACGGTTTAGATTTCGTAGTGGATGCATCTGATACGATTACGTTCAAAATCCATTTAATTAAACAATGTTTACGTCGTAAAATTAAAATTATCTCATGTATGGGTGCAGCAAATAAAATGGACCCAACTCGTTTCCGTATTGCGGACATTTCTAAAACACATACAGATCCGATTGCGAAAGTAATTCGTACGAAGCTTCGTAAAGAGGGTATTAAAAAAGGTGTAAAAGTTGTCTTCTCTGACGAAAACCCAATCGTAATTCGTGAAGAAGTACGTAAAGAAATCGTACCAGACGAGAATGCAAAAATTCGTAAAGCGAAATTACCCCCTTCTTCAAATGCATTCGTACCATCTGTGGCAGGCTTAATTATGGCAAGTCACGTTGTACGTGAACGTATTAAAAATGTAGAAGTGAAACGTGTAGGGCAAGAATAAAAGAAAAGCATATATCCATTTTGGATATATGCTTTTTTATATGTATTAAAGAAATATGGATATTTGCATCACTACTAGTTCAAATGTAAGTAAGGTTAGTAAGTAATAATCATATTTATCTGATTTATAGGCGGATGTCTTTTTTAGACTGTTAATGGTGAAAAGAGCTAAAGTCAGGACGAGAAAGCCAAGAGTTATTTTGAAGATTATTAATGAAATAGCAACCATCTCCCTTTAAAGGTATATGTTTATAATAACATTTTAGTAAAAATTATCCAATCTGTTTTAGGAGTTTTCTTGTATGACAGGGAGTAATGTTATTGTAAATCTTTGTCATTAAATCGATCTCCTTTATTGAATCGTTGATATATTGCAAGTTGTGATAGATATATTTGAAAAATCGTTGATATATTGCAAGTTGTGATAGATATATTCGAAAAACCGTTGATATATTGCAAGTTACGATAGATATATTCGAAAAATCGTTGATATAAATTCATTTACCAACATGTATATATATGGTTCGCCGAAAACAAACAAGGATGTCACTTAGTTAAAAAAGTGACATCCTTGTTTGTTAATTCTCTGCAGAATATATAATATCTAAATTTCCATTTTGATCTGTCTTGAAAATGGGAGCAATCTGTTCTTCTTGTTCTTCAACCGAAACAAGTTTTCGAGCGCGATCCATAATTCGAACAAGCATCGCGTAATCTTCTTCGATTGCTTGTTGTTTTTTTGTTAGTACCGCTAATTTTGTTTCAAGTTCATGATTTGTTTTTTGCAGAGAAATGAGCTGAGCTTGTAATACATCATTTTCAGTTTGCAACTTTGCAAGTGAAGGATTTTTATGTTCTAAATTTTGTAAAAATGAGATGACATTTTGCATTGTAAGATCTTGTTTACTTGGCGTAATATCTTCTGAAAAATCGGCGTCAATTACGAGTTGCTTCGTTTTTGTGAACCGATCTTTTTCTATATTAGCTTCAGAACGTTTTAATTCTTTACGTTGTTTTTTTGCAAGCTGCACCGCATCTTCGTAATTCGGTCTTACTTCAGCATTCCATCTAAAACCACAAGCTGCGGAAGTGCGGTTTAAAGCGTCGCCGACTTCATCAAACGCTTTTATTTGTGTACTTCCGCTGCGAATATGTCGCAAAACAGTTTCTGCTAAAAGGAGATCATCTTCTTTTGTCCATGCATCTTGACGTGTTTTCATAAGCGAAGCCTCCATAATGGTGACGTTTTCGTTTATGTTACCCTTTATTTTTCGTTTTATTCGAAGTTTGTAATCTTTCATAAACGGTAGAAAGTGCTTGCTCAAATTTTCCTGTCGTTTTTGGTTTATAATATTGCTTGTTTTTTATTTTATCAGGTAAGTATTGTTGCCTTACCCAGCCGTTTGGATGGTCGTGTGGATATAAATATCCAATGCCTCTTCCGAGTGATTCTGCGCCTTTGTAATGACTATCTTTTAAATGGCTTGGAATGTCACCTGTTTGACCGTTGCGTAAATCGTGTAATGCAGCATCAAGTGCTTTATAAGCTGAATTTGATTTTGGTGATAAGCATAGCTCTATAACGGCATTTGCAAGTGGGATGCGTGCTTCTGGGAATCCAACTCGTTCAGCTGATTCAATTGCAGCTAGTGTACGCGGTCCAGCTTGTGGGCTAGCAAGTCCAATATCTTCATAAGCCATAATAAGAAGGCGTCTGCCAATACTTTGTAAATCCCCTGCTTCAATAAGGCGTGCTAAATAATGGAGCGCTGCATTTACATCACTTCCGCGCACTGATTTTTGAAATGCTGATAATACGTCATAATGAGCATCGCCGCCTTTGTCGTGAACGAAGCTCTTCTTTTGTAAGCATTCTTCTGCAATCTCGAGTGTAATTTCAGTCGCTTGATCGTCTGTAGTAAAGCTAGATAATACAGCAAGTTCAAGTGCGTTATAAGCGGAACGCATATCACCACCAGAGGCGTTTGCAAAATGATGTAGTGCTTCATCTGTTACCGTTACAGCATATTCTCCAAGGCCTTTTTCTTTATCTTCTAAAGCTCTTTTTAACCCAATTAAAATATCATCTTCTGTTAGTGCGTGTAATTCGAAAATTTGACACCTGCTTCGAATAGCGGAGTTTATTGCATGGAATGGATTACTTGTCGTTGCACCAATTAAAGTAAGAAGTCCGCTTTCTAAGTGAGGTAATAGAAAGTCTTGCTTTGCTTTATCTAGACGGTGAACTTCATCTAAAATTAAAACGAGGTGTCGATGCATCTTTGCTTCTTGTACGACAACTTCCATATCTTTTTTATTGTGAGTAACAGCGTTTAATAGACGAAACGGGGTACCGGTACTTCCTGCAATTGCACTGGCAATGGATGTTTTTCCTGTACCTGGAGGACCGTATAAAATCATAGATTGAAAATGATTTGCTTGGACCATTCGCCATAAAATCTTTCCTTCACCAACTAAATGCTGTTGCCCAATAATTTCTTGAATATTTGTAGGGCGCATTCGATGTGCGAGTGGTTGTTTCATTTAGACCGTCTCCCTTAATATATAATCTCGTTCTATCGTATCATTTTTTTCTACGGAATTTGAAATAGGATGCTGTTTTATGGGAAAAATGAAGATAAATATTTTCATTTTTCTTTCAATTGTAATAATTTCCGAGTTTTTCAATGTGATTTTATGTTATCATTTTGATACACAAGTTGAAATTTCTTATAATACTATATTATGCTATAATTTCATAGGATTTTAAATTGTGTTCTTTTTATAAATAAGATATAACCAATAGAAGTGAAAATTTGAAAAGAGGTGCAAAATAGATGAAGATTTCAACAAAAGGCCGCTATGGCTTAACAATTATGATTGATCTTGCAAAAAAGTTTGGTGAAGGTCCAATTTCATTAAAATCAATTGCGCAGGCGCATGACTTATCCGAGCATTACTTAGAGCAATTAATTTCACCACTTCGTAACGCTCGTCTTGTAAAGAGTACGCGCGGGGCATATGGCGGATATGTATTATCTGATCAACCGGCTAACATTACAGCTGGGGATGTAATCCGTGTATTAGAGGGACCAATTAGTGTTGTAGAAATGATAGAAGAAGAAGAGCCAGCACAGCGCCAGTTATGGATGCGTGTTCGTGATGCGGTGCAAGAAGTGTTAGATAGTACAACGTTAGAAGATTTAGTACGTTATGAGGAAGAAAATCACGGGGGCTATATGTTTTACATTTAATTCCTTGTGAAACGATTTGGAAAGAAGGAGATTTAATGGAACGCATATACTTAGATCATGCTGCGACATCTCCGACTCACCCAGAAGTGGTCGAAAAGATGATTCCATATATGACAGAAATATTCGGGAACCCGTCTAGTATTCACTTTTATGGACGTCAAACTCGTCACACAGTAGATGAGGCGAGACGAGTGTGTGCACGCAGCATTCATGCGAATCCGAATGAAATTATATTTACGAGCGGTGGTACAGAAGCTGATAATTTAGCGCTTATAGGTGTAGCACGTGCGAACCGTCATAAAGGTAACCACATTATAACGACGCAAATTGAACATCATGCGATTTTGCATACGTGCGAATTGTTAGAGCGTGAAGGGTTTGAAGTGACATATTTACCTGTCGATGAAACAGGACGCATTCAAGTTACTGACATACAAAAGGCATTAACTGAAGAGACGATTCTTGTATCTATTATGTTTGGGAATAATGAAGTAGGGACAATGCAACCAATTGTGGAAATAGGAAAGCTGCTAAAAGAGCATCAAGCTTATTTCCATACAGATGCGGTACAAGCTTACGGTTTAGTAGAAATTGACGTGAAAGAGTTTGGTATTGATTTATTATCAATTTCAGCTCATAAAATTAATGGGCCAAAAGGTGTAGGGTTCTTATACGCTGGTGCAAATGTGAAATTTGAGCCGTTATTAATAGGCGGAGAGCAAGAAAGAAAACGCCGTGCTGGTACGGAAAATGTGCCTAGTATTGCTGGGCTTCAGCATGCAATTCTTATAGCTGAAAAAACTCGTGAGCAAAAAAATGCCCAATATGAAGAGTTTAAAGATATAATGGTATCTGTCTTCAAAAATGAAGGCATTACTTTCGAGGTAAACGGAAACTTAGAACATCGCTTACCGCATGTGCTTAATGTAAGTTTTACAGGAATGAACATTGAACCGTTTCTTGTGAACTTAGACCTAGCTGGCATTGCAGTATCAAGTGGTTCTGCTTGTACAGCTGGTTCGATTGATCCATCACATGTATTAGTAGCGATGTTTGGAAAAGACTCCGATCAAATACGTTCATCCGTACGCTTTAGTTTTGGACTTGGAAATACGAAAGAGCAAATTGAAAAAGCGGCGTACGAAACAGTGAAAATCGTGAAGCGATTAACACAAAATTAGCATGGGAGGTGACATGATGAACAAACTACCTCAAGAAACACGCGTTGTCATCGGAATGTCCGGTGGCGTCGATTCATCTGTAGCAGCACTTTTATTAAAAGAGCAAGGTTATGATGTAATCGGAATTTTTATGAAAAACTGGGATGATACAGATGAGAATGGTGTCTGCACAGCAACAGAAGATTACAATGATGTAATTGAAGTGTGTAACCAAATTGGTATTCCGTATTATGCAGTAAACTTTGAAAAACAATACTGGGATAAAGTATTTACTTACTTCTTAGATGAGTACCGAGCTGGTCGTACACCAAACCCAGATGTAATGTGTAATAAAGAAATTAAATTTAAAGCATTTTTAGAGCATGCAATTGCGCTTGGTGCCGATTATGTAGCAACAGGCCATTATGCACGCGTTGCTTATATGGACGGCGAATATAAAATGCTTCGCGGCGTTGATGACAATAAAGATCAAACATACTTCTTAAATCAATTAAGCCAAGAGCAATTATCAAAAACAATGTTCCCGTTAGGTGAATTAAAGAAACCGCAAATTCGTGAAATGGCGAAAGAAGCTGGCTTAGCGACAGCGGCGAAGAAAGATAGTACAGGTATTTGCTTCATTGGTGAGCGTAACTTTAAAGATTTCTTAAGTAACTACTTACCAGCACAACCAGGTGTAATGCAAACATTATCTGGTGAAGTGAAAGGAAAGCATGACGGTTTAATGTACTATACAATTGGACAACGTCATGGCCTTGGAATTGGTGGTAACGGTGATCCTTGGTTTGCTGTTGGGAAAAACTTGAAAGAAAACATTTTATATGTTGATCAAGGATTCCATAACGAACTTCTATATGGTGATGAAGTTATTGCTACGAATGTAGGATGGGTAAGTAACAAAGCAAAAGAAACAGAATTTAAGTGCACGGCGAAATTCCGTTATCGTCAAGAAGACAATAAAGTAACGGTTCAAATCGTTGATGAAAATACAGTTCGTATTCTTTGTGATGAGCCAATTCGTGCAATTACACCAGGACAAGCGGTTGTGTTCTATGATGGAGATGAGTGCTTAGGCGGTGCTACAATTGATGAAGTATACCGTAGTGGTAAGAAATTGGATTATTTAGGATAAATGAGAAGCCTCTGCCGATTAGCGGTTAGAGGTTTCTTTTACATAAAGCGAATTTTCGTTCGCTTGGAAAATACATTCTTTGTTATAATTTGTTGTAGAGGTGAAGGACATGTCAAACAAACTTGAAACAGGTATTCAATATATGCAAGAAGGAAACTGGGAAGAAGCAGCTAAAAATTTTACAGAAGCAATTGAAGAGAATCCGAAAGATGCGCTTGGATACATTAATTTTGCAAATTTATTAGACGTATTAGGTGATAGCGAGCGAGCGATTTTATTTTATAAACGTGCATTAGAGTTAGATGATAAATCTGCAGCTGCTTATTATGGCTTAGGAAACGTATATTATGGCCAAGAGCAATTTACTGAGGCGAAAGCTGTATTCGAACAAGCCATGCAAGCTGGATTACAATCAGCTGATGTAACATTTATGTTAGGTATTACACATGTACAGCTTGGAAATGATCGTCTTGCACTACCATTCTTACAAAGAGCAACAGAATTAGATGAAAACGATGTAGAAGCTGTATTCCAGTGCGGACTTTGCTTTGCACGACTAGAACATATTCAAGAGGCGAAACCTTATTTTGAAAAGGTATTAGAAATGGATGAAGAGCATGCAGATGCGTATTACAATTTAGGTGTTGCTTACGTATTTGAAGAAAATAACGAGAAAGCTCTCGCTTTATTTAAGAAAGCAACTGAAATTCAGCCAGATCACTTTTTAGCTGGTAATGGCGTTCGTTTATTAGAGCAAGAAGCTGAATAAGATAAAAATATAGTTTAATGGGTAGTTATCCCTCATCTAAAAAGGTGGGGGATGTACTGCTCATTAAAGTGAAAATATCGGAAAGGAGAGGAAAGATGGGAAATCAACATGCAATGGATTTGTTTGAGGAAGAGAAAAAATTTATAAAAGCGCAAGTTCTTCATACCATTTTCCACAACGAAGAAAACCTCTATTCCGTTGTCAGTATGAAAGTCATTGAAACGAATGAAACGTATGACGAAAAGAAAGTAATGATAAACGGTCATTTTCCCCGCATGCATGAAGATGAAGTGTTTACATTGACAGGTCACTTTAAGGACCATCCAAAGTATGGAAAACAATATATGGTTGAAACATTTAAAAAAGAATTGCCGCAAACAAAAGCAGGTATGGTGCAATATTTAGCGAGTGATTTATTTAAAGGGATAGGAAAGCGTACAGCGGAAAAAATTGTGGATCATCTCGGGGAACATGCTATTTCTAAAATTATGGATGACGCTGAGGCGTTAAATGGTGTTGTTAACAAACAAAAGGCTCAGGAAATATATGAGACAATTGTTGAACATCAAGGATTAGAGAAAGTAATGAGCTTTTTAAATGGTTACGGTTTTGGAACGAAACTTTCTATTAAGATTTACCAGCAATATAAAGAGATGACATTAGAAGTGATTCGTAATAATCCGTATCAACTTATTGAAGAAGTGGACGGGATTGGTTTTGGACGAGCGGATGATATAGGGCGTGCGTTAGGAATATCGGGTAATCACGACGACCGTGTACGAGCGGGATGTTTTTACACATTAGAGAATGTCTCATTGCAACTTGGTCACGTTTATATGAGGAAAGATCAACTTGTAAGAGAAACGATGTCACTTTTAAACAATCAAGAAGGAAGAGTGACTGAGGAAGATATTATAGGTTGTATTGAAACGATGCAAAGTGAAGGGAAAGTCATCATAGAAGAAGAACGAGTGTATTTAGCAACTTTATTCTACTCTGAAAAAGGTGTTGTAAAGTCTATTCGTCGATTGATGAATCAAGAGGAAACACCTTCATTTCCTGAAGCAGAAGTGTTAAAAACATTAGGTGAAATTGAAGAACAGTTGAATGTACAATATGCACCGTTTCAGCAAGAAGCGATTCAAACGGCACTTCATAAACCGATGATGTTATTAACAGGTGGACCAGGAACAGGGAAAACAACAGTTATTAAAGGAATTGTTGAAATGTACGCGTCTCTTCACGGATTATCGTTAAATCCTAATGAATACAGTGATGATAATCCATTTCCAATACTATTAACAGCTCCAACAGGAAGAGCAGCGAAGCGGATGAGTGAATCGACAGGACTTCCAGCTTGCACAATTCACCGTTTACTTGGCTGGACGCCAGAAGGATCTTTCCAGCGTAATGAAACGGATCCTGTCCAAGGTAAGCTCCTTATTATCGATGAATTTTCAATGGTTGATATTTGGCTTGCAAATCAGCTATTTAAGTCGCTGCCGACGAATATTCAAGTTATCGTTGTAGGTGATGAAGATCAGTTGCCATCTGTAGGACCTGGACAAGTATTAAAAGATTTATTAAATGCAGGCGCAGTTCCGACAGTGAAGCTTACTGAAATTTATCGTCAAGCAGAAGGCTCATCTGTTATTCAACTTGCCCATGCGATCAAAGACGGCACACTCCCGCCAGATTTAGCGCAAAATAAAAAAGATCGTTCGTTTATTAGCTGTACAGGGGCTCAAATTGTTGAGGTTGTGAAAAAAGTTTGCGAAAATGCTAAAACAAAAGGCTTTAGTGCAAGGGATGTCCAAGTATTAGCACCGATGTACCGCGGGCCTGCTGGTATTAATGTATTAAACGAAGCGCTGCAACAAGTATTTAACCCGAAAAGGGAAAAGAGTAAAGAAATCCAGTACGGTGATGTTGTATACCGAAGAGGCGATAAAGTATTGCAACTCGTTAATCAGCCGGAGAGCCAAGTGTTTAATGGTGATATCGGAGAAGTTGTTTCGGTGTTTTATGCGAAAGAAAACGTTGAGCAACAAGATATGATTATTGTTTCATTTGATGGAATTGAGGTAACGTATACAAAGCCGGATTTAAATCAAATTACGCATGCATATTGTTGTTCCATTCACAAATCACAAGGTAGTGAATTTCCGATTGTTATTATGCCGATTGTTAAAAGTTACAACCGTATGTTACGCCGTAATTTAATTTACACGGGCATTACAAGAAGTAAGAAGTTCCTTATTATTTGCGGGGAGGAAGTAGCTTTCCAATCTGGTGTAAATCGCCTTGATGATGCAATGCGCCAAACAACTTTAGCTAGTCGCTTGCAGGAATCACAAGGAGAAGTACAGATGGTCACAGTTAATGGCGAGGAAATGGACGTGGAAAACATTTCACCGTATGATTTCATGTAACAAGGTGAAATTATATAGTGAAACTTTCAAACGCATAGCGTTGAAAGGCTCCAGCAATGTATAAATGAATGCGGTTTGGACATAATGGCGAATAGAATCTGGGAGACTGTAAGGAGATGAAAGCCATATGTTCATTTGTCCAAATTGCAAAGGGAAAGACATTGGGAAAATAGGTGTCAACCAATTTTATTGCTGGAATTGTTATATCGAATTATCGGTTTCAAAGGGGAAAATCCATACGCATCAAGTTGAGGAAGATGGTTCATTAAGCTCTCTTGATGATTTATTTGATGAGAATGAAAGAACGATCGGATAACGAAAAGGGGGATTTACTTTGAATCTACGCAATTCATTAATCGCATTAGGTGTTGGAGCTGCAGCATATCAATATGCTCGTAAGCAAGATGTATTTTCAAAACGCAATATGAAAAAAGCACGTAAGATGATTAAGTCTTACTTATAATCATTTCGATAAAGTGAAAAACTCCCTTATAGACGAGGGAGTTTTTTTATGCACTCATATGCAAATAAAAAAGTCCGATTTCTGAGAAAAGATAGGATAGACCGTAGCAGCCAACGCCAAGTATTCCATACTGCCATAATTGCTTCGCTTTTTCTTTACGTGAGGAACGAATAAAGAACCCCTTCCAAATACCAAAGCCGATACAAATCCATTCAAGAATCATAAAAAGTGCTGATAATCCAAGCATAAACAAAACCATAATTATCCCTCCTGATTACATTATTTCATGCTGTATTCTCAGGGGTGGTTGTCCTTGTTATGTTATTTATATGTACGTCTTTAAAAAACAGTATGGTCCGTATGAAAAGATTTTAAAAGTTTCACACATAACCTAACCCATTTATTTTCAAAATAAAGGTGGAGGAGGTTTTTCATGTGAAGAATCTTAAAATCATTTGGATATATCGTTTAGGATTATTGTTACTTGTTTTTCTTTGTTTGCTCGTCTTTTTAAAAATTAAGCCACTATGGGCACCGATTATTTTTGTATTTAAAGTAGCAATTACGCCGTTTCTTATCGCTTGTTTTATTGCGTATTTATTGCACCCTTTAATTGAAAAAATCCATAAGGAAGGAATGCCACGCACACTTGCTATTTTGCTCATTTACATTCTTTTCTTTGGCGGAATTGGTTATGGGATTTATAAAGGAACGCCAGTCGTTATTAAACAGTTACAAGAGATTAATGAACAATTTCCGCAGTTTACAAAGATGTACGATTCGTGGATGGATGGTGTTACAGAACAAACAGCGAATTTCCCGTCGTTTATTCATGAAAAGGTGAAACAAATTTTTGGTGGTGTAGAAACGAAGATTCAAGCACTTTTAAATAAAGTGATGAGTACAGCGCGT
Source organism: Bacillus sp. FG16 (assembly GCF_057809515.1). Lineage (NCBI taxonomy): Bacteria > Bacillati > Bacillota > Bacilli > Caryophanales > Bacillaceae > Bacillus > Bacillus sp. FG16. Next base: position 731 of record NZ_JBMDKC010000059.1, on the reverse strand, counting down.
GGTGTACTCGATTCATTGCTCATTATTTTCTTAATACCGTTCATTGTATTTTACATATTAAAAGATTATGGTGAGTTTTATCATATCTTTTGGAAAGTAGTCCCAAGTAAATGGCGAGGTACGGGGCAAATGCTTGCAAAAGAAATTGATAAGTCACTTGGAAGTTATATTCGAGGGCAGTTATTTGTTTGCTTAGTATTAGGGAGCGTATCAGCTCTTTCTTTTTGGTTTATCGGTATGAAGTATCCATTATTGCTTGGTATTATTATTGGGGTAACGGATATAATCCCATACTTTGGTCCTATTTTAGGAGCAATCCCGACGTTAATGATTGCAGCAACGGTATCAACGAGTTTACTTATTAAGGCGGGGATTACGATTGCTATTTTGCAATTTGTGGAAAGTAACATTTTATCGCCTTACATTGTTGGTAAGTCACTTCGTATGCATCCTGTTATTATTATGCTTGCATTACTAGTTGGGGGGGAAGTAGCTGGTATTGTAGGATTACTAATATCGGTTCCGATTTTAGCAGTTATTCGTACTGTCATTGTTCATGTGAGACCTCTCTTGAAAAAAGAAGATGTGTAAGTATAGAAGCCCTCTATGTAAGAAATGGAGGGCTAATCATATATTTATTTAGAAAGCTGCTCGTGTATCTTTTGGACGAGGGAGCTCACACATGCCCATCAACTTAAGGATAGACACAATATTAACTTTTGTTCATTTGA